>JBASAZ010000044.1:0-2880 GCA_049650845.1 Ornithinimicrobium sp. | reverse complement strand
TCATCTCACAGGGCATCCAGGTCATCGCCCTCGCCGATAATCCCCATCCCGGATTTGCCGTCTATCAGTGCGTGGAGGATAACCCAGAGGACTTCAGTCAGTGTGATTTTGAGACCAAGGAGGGGGTAGGCACGTCAGCCCTTCGAGAGGCAGCGAAGAACGTGCAGGGCGCGTCGATCATCGATCTCACCGACCGTATATGCGTTGAAGAACGATGCCCCGCTGTCATCGGCGGTGTGCTGGTCTATCGCCAGGGCAGTCACATCACCGCAACGTACGCACGCACCCTTGCTCCGGACGTGGAGGCCTCGTTGATGCCTCTGATGAATGATCCGCCGTCCAAGCGGTGAACCTCGCACCCAGCACGTACCCTGAACGCTGCGCTGAACACACCCACTTCCAACCGTAGGCGACCGATCTGTGAGCATGGCTAGGGCCGGACGGCCTCCGATTCGAACGGACATCGAGGGTATGCGGGCCATCGCCGTTCTCATGGTCCTCCTCTACCATGCGGGGGTTACTCGCCTGAACGGCGGATTTGCAGGAGTGGACGTGTTTTTCGTCATCTCCGGCTTTCTGATCACGTCGCTGCTTCTGCGTGAAGTTGCGACCACCGGCACTGTGTCCATTCCCGGGTTCTACGCGCGCAGAGCAAAGCGCCTGCTGCCGGCAGCCACGCTCGTCTTGGTCGTCACAACCGTCCTAGGGTATGTGGTGCTGCCACTGGCTGAACGCGCCGCCCTAGGCCGTGAAGTGATGGCAAGCACCTTGTACGTCGTCAACTGGGAACTTGCGAGCCAGTCCATCGACTACCTCGCCGAGGACGCGACGGCCTCTGCCGTGCAACATTATTGGTCGCTGTCTGTCGAAGAGCAGTTCTACGTGCTCTGGCCACTCATCATGCTCGGCGCGGTGCTGCTGACTAAGAGGCGAAAGGGCCAACGCTGGGCCTTGATGGCCTTCGCCATCCTCGGAATCACTGTGGCCTCTTTGCTGTGGTCGATTCGGCACACGGCAGCATCTCCAGAAACGGCCTACTTCGTGACGACGACGAGGGTGTGGGAGCTGGGTTGTGGCTCCCTCTTAGCTTTCATCGCGCCCCATCTTGCCGGGCTGCGCCGCCACGTTGCGGAGGTGCTGGCTGCGGCCGGCCTGGTCATGGTGGCTTCGTCTGCTCTCTGGTTGAGCACGAGCACACCGTGGCCGGGTTCAGCAGCACTGATCCCCGTCCTCGGCACCACTGCGGTGCTAGCGGCGGGGTGTCGACAGGGAGGGACACGTACGGGTCGCGCGCTCGGAGTGGCACCCATGCGATTCGTGGGTTCTGTCTCGTATTCACTGTACCTATGGCACTGGCCACTCCTGGTCTTTCTGGAGCACGTGCGTCCAGATCCGACCATCCTGGAGCGAGGAGCCGTGGTTCTGACGGCCGTCATGCTCGCCTGGTTGACAAAGGTTGCGGTGGAAGATCCGATTCGCTTCAGTCCCGCCATGAGGCGTGGAGTCAAGCCACCCCTTGTCGCAGGTCTCACAGCGATGCTTTTCTCCGCCGCGGCCGGATTCTCGATTGTTGCCACCGCCCCGGTCGTCCCAACGAATCTCCCTTCCTTCGCACAGGGTGCCCGCGCTCTGATGGTCGACCCCGACACCGAAGATGTGCGGCGTGTCGCCGACCCCCAGACGGCCATCTCGGTGAGTGGAGACGTATTTCCGGACCCTGAACTGGCAATAGAGGACGTCCCTGAGGGCATCTATAACGAGGGCTGTCAGATCACGTCGTCAGATAGCGACGTGTTGACGTGCGACTACGGCGATCTGGATTCATCGACGGTCTGGGCGGTGATCGGTGATTCGAAGATGGCGCAATGGACGTCAGCCTTAGATCAGATCGGGGTGGAAGAGGGTGTTCGTGTCCGTACGTATCTCAAATCCGCGTGCGCGTGGACCGACGCCATGACCGTGACCAAAGGGTCGGCATACACCTCCTGCCGGACGTGGGGGCAGAACGTGCTGAACCAGCTGACGGGACCAAACCCCCCCGAACTCGTCATCACCACCGCCCTGCGCGCGAAAGCCGCTGATGAGTCTGGGGCATCACAATCGCATGAGGCATTGGTGAGCGGTTACGAGTCTTACTGGTCCGCGCTGGTCGCCTCAGGGGTGCCCGTCGTAGCACTTTCGGACAACCCCCACCCGGGCTCTGAGGTCTATACCTGCGTCGCCGAGCATCGACAAGATTTTTCGGCTTGCGACTTTCCGGCGCAGGAGGCCAGTGGGACGCCCGCTTTACGCCAGGCAGCCCAGCAGACCGAAGGGGCAGCGTTTATCGATGTCACCCAATGGCTGTGCATTGAGGACCGCTGCCCGCCGGTAATTGGCAACGTCCTTCTCTACCGCCAAGGTAGTCACCTGACGGCGGCGTACGCCGAGACCCTGGCCCCCGTGCTGCGCGCCGAGATCGCCGTCGCCGAACGGGGCGCTCGGAGAGCCATCGGTGCGGACTAGGCGGCGCCACGCCTTCGATGATGAAGGCGGGCGCCGCTCGTAGTGTCAATCAACCAGCGCTTGAACCTCACGAAGAACAGTGGACGGTATCGCCTCTCCGCCACCCAAGACGACGACGCGATCTGGATTGAGTTTCGTGATGGCCTCTTTCGTCGCCCGCGGCAAGGTGCGTTGGCCGACGTAAACTACTGGTCCTTCCAGAGTCCCTGCCCGACCAGCGCCGGCCAGCGCATCGGGGTAGTCGCGCCCAGTGGCAACGTAGAGAACGTCGACACCACGGGGGTAATATCCGGCCAAATTGGCCGCGACCTCGTATTGGTTGCCACCGCTGACTCGCTGGACAGATCCGCTCGTCGCGTAGCTGCGTAGTTGCGT
>JBASAZ010000043.1:0-22430 GCA_049650845.1 Ornithinimicrobium sp. | reverse complement strand
AGCACCAGGCCCAGGCCGATGCCGACCCCGGCAGCCGCGCCTTCGTTGTCGATCAGTGACCCCACGACCATGGCTGCTCCCGCGGCGACGGTGCTGAAGGTGGCGAGCACCACGAAGGCCAGCAGCCACGAACCCCAGTCCACGCCGAAGATCAGCGCGGTCGCCACCATGATGTACAGCCCCTGGAAGGCGGCAATGGCCCATCGACCCAGCGCCTGGCCGGCGATGGCCTGCACCGTGGTCACGGGGGCACTCAGCACCCTGCTTACGACGCCGTATCGGCGGGCTTGGATCAGCGTTGAGGCGCCGGTGAGGGAGGCGATGAAGACGAACAGCAGCAGTTGGGAGGCGGCGCCCTGGTCGAACTGACCGGCCAGCCCGGCGAACTCGGCGTCGATCTCGTCAACGCTGTCGACCCGCACGGTGGCCGGGGTGAGTCCTTGCCGCGCGGTCTGCAGGGCGGCCTCGATGGCGGCCGGGTCCCGTCCCTCACCGCTGAGGGCGGCGACCTGGTCGCGCCGAGCGTTCGCGGCCTGCACGGCGGCGGTGACCGACTGCGAGGCGATCTGGGCGCCGGCGTTGGCTCCGACCAGGATCTGCAGATCGACGTCGTCGCCGGCCGCGAAGGCATCGACGGCCTCCCCGGTGAGGATGAGACCGACGTCGGTCCGCCCCCGACCGACCTGTTCTCTGATGGCCGCTTCTCCGGCGAAGGAGACCTGGGCTGAGTCCGCGTCGCTGAGCTGCTGCACGATCGCCGCCCGCAGCGGACTGTCGGAGCCGGCGATGGCGACCTTGGCCGCCGGTCCGCTCCCGCCGAACGAGGACCCGATCACCACCACCAGCACCAGCGGGAAGATGAAGACGAAGAAGATGTTGGACCGGTCGGCCAAGAAGCGGCGCAGCTCCACCGCGCCGATCGCCAGGACGGCGCGAAGACCGGTCATCGCTGGGCGCTCCGATCGGGCACCAGGGCCGTGATGACCAGAGTGACCACCGCGAACCCGAGCATGACGAGCAGCGGTCCGCTGACGTCGGCCACGGCCCCGCCGTTCGCGCTGATCCCCAAGCCCCGGGTGAAAGCCGCAATGGGATTGAGGTCCAAGATCGTGCCCAGGACGCCGGTGGCGGTGATCGGGAAGAACGCTCCACCCGCCATGCCGAGCGAGATCGCCAGAATCGACTGGGCGATCCCGGCCTGCTCGGCGGTGCTGGCCAGCCTGGCCACGATGAACATCAACGACGTGCTGGCGGTGACCACGGCCGCGATCAACACCCCGACGACCAGCACGGAGCCGAAGCTCACGTCGAAGAACACGGCGCCGGCGCCGAGCAACACCGCGGTCGCCACGATGCCCAGCACAAAGCTGACCAAGGCCTTGGCGCTCACGATGAGGGTGGGGCTCATCGGCATCGAGCGCAGCCGGGCGTAGGTGCCCTGTTCCTTCTCCGAGATCAGCCCCAGCACGCCGAAGCCGACCGTGAACAGCAGGAACAACCCGGCCTGGCCCGCGACCGTCGAGGCCGCCGGGCTGAGCTGCTCAGCGGACAACGTGCCGGGGGACACGGTCATGGCCGGTCCGGCGGTGGTCGCGTCTTGGGCGACCTGGGCCAACTCGGTGGGGGGAATGCCCAGCTCGAAGCCGGCGGTCGCCGCCACCGCTCCGTCGTTGAACTGGGTCAACAACGACGCCACGATGCTGAGCACGACCTGGCCTTCCAACCCGGCGGTGTCGGACTCCACGGCGACGACGTCGACTCCCTGACCGGAGGTGACCGCGCTGGCGAAGCCGTCGGGGACGATGAGGCTGACGTCCACCGATCCGTCTTCGGCCCGGGCTCGTGCCTCGGCTTCGGGCATCTCCTCGACGGTGATGTCCATGAGGTCGACCTGGCCCAGCACCGTGGCGAAGGTGGGCGCCAGCGGGTCAGCGGCAGGCGCGGAGATGGCCACCGTCGTCGGCTGGAGCCGAGAGTCCATGGCGTTGCCGAAGACGAGGTTGAAGACGAACATCAACGCCAGCGGCACGATGAGGGCGAAGATGATCACCGAACGGTCCCGGATGCGTTGCCGCAGATCCGAGGCGGTCATGGTCAGCAGCGCTCGGATCATCAGTCTCGCAACGCCTTGCCGGTCAGGTGCAAGAACACCGACTCCAGATCCGGACGAGCGATCTGGACGTCACTGAGCGACATACCCGAGGAGGTGGCGGTGTTGACGATCGCCGCCACCGCGGTCGGCGCGTCGTGCACGGTGAGCCGCAGCTCCCGGCGCTCGGTCTCCACGTGCTGCACGGAAGGCAATGCGCTCAGCGCGGCGGCGGCCTGCGCCAGCTCACCGCTGCCGGAGAGCCGAATGGTGTCCACGCCGCCGGTCAGCCGGATCAGCTCGTCCTGGGTGCCCTCGGCCTGGATGGTCCCGGAGTCGATGATCGCGATCCGGTCACACAGCCGCTCGGCCTCCTCCATGTAGTGCGTGGTGTAGAGCACGGCCATGCCCTCGGTCGACAAGGCCTCCACCGACTCCAGGATCGAGTTGCGCGACTGCGGGTCCACCCCGACGGTCGGCTCGTCCAGGATCAGCAGGTCCGGCCGGTGCAGCAGGCCCACCCCGATGTTGAGACGCCGCTTCATCCCCCCGGAGAACTTCTTCGTCGGTTCTTTGGCGCGGTCCGACAACCCGATCAGGTCCAAGACCTCGGTGCTGCGCTGTTTCAGCTCGCTTCCGTTCAGGCCCTGGAGCCGTCCGAAGAAGCGCAGGTTCTCCCGGGCCGACAGCTCGGGATAGATCGCCAGGTCCTGTGGCACCAGGCCGATGTGCCGTTTGGGTTCGACCTTGTCGGCGGTCATCGGGTGTCCAGCGACCGTGACCGTGCCGGCGCTGGCCGCGATGAGACCGGCCACCATCGAGATCGTGGTGGTCTTGCCGGCGCCGTTGGGTCCGAGCAACCCGAACGTTTCCCCGCGGTTGATCCGGAACGAGACCCCGTCGACGGCGGTGAACGACCCGAACCGCCGCACCACGTCGCTGACCTCCAGCACGGGTGGGTCGGTGCTCTGCGGGCTGGGGCTCACGACTCTCCTTCGGCGGGTGTGTCGTCACTGTATGGGCCCGGACGGGGGTCGCACGAGTGACAGATGTCATCGGTCCGGGCTGACAGCCCGCCCGTATGCCGACCGCCATCAGGTCCGTCGGTGGCCGGTCGTACGCTAGGGCGAGCAGGTCGCTGGCCCCCTTCGACAGGCACTCCGAGCGTTGATCCCGATCCCTGAACGGACGTCGATGGCAGCCAAATGGTGGACCCTCATTGCCGTGTGCACGGGCCTGTTCGTGCTCCTGCTGGACATCACGATCGTCAACGTGGCCCTGCCGGACATCCAGCGCGATCTGGACGCCACGCTGTCTGACCTGCAGTGGGTGATCGACGCCTACGCGTTGGTGTTGGCCGCCTTGCTGCTGACCGCGGGATCGCTGGCCGACCTCTTCGGCCGCAAGCGGGTCTTCGTGATCGGGGTGGCCCTGTTTGGCCTGGCCTCCTTCGTCTGCGGGATCGCGCCTAACATTCTGTCGCTGACGCTGGCCCGCGGGGCTCAGGGCATCGGTGGTGCGGCGATGTTCGCCACCGCGCTGGCGTTGTTGGCAGCGACGTTCTTCGGCCGCGAGCGGGGCATCGCCTTCGGGGTGTTCGGGGCTGTCACGGGGATCGCGGTCGCGGTCGGACCGGTCCTGGGCGGGGTGCTCACCACCGGCTTGTCGTGGCGGTGGATCTTCTGGGTCAACCTGCCGATCTGCCTCGGGGCGATCCTCATCGC
This sequence comes from Ornithinimicrobium sp., assembly GCA_049650845.1. GTDB lineage: Bacteria > Actinomycetota > Actinomycetes > Actinomycetales > Dermatophilaceae > Ornithinicoccus. Next base: position 18,617 of record JBASAZ010000043.1, on the reverse strand, counting down.
CTGGCGCAAGGTCGATGAGTCCAAGGACCCCCACGCCGGAGCGCCCGACTGGATCGGGTTCGTCACCTTCAGCAGTGCCCTGGGACTGCTGGTCTTCGGCCTCATCGACGCGGGCACCCGCGGGTGGGCCGACCCGGTGATCCTCGGTGTGCTCGGCGGCGCCGCGGTGTTGTTGGCGCTGTTCGTCACCAGCCAGGTCCTCCAACGCCAACCCATGTTCGACCTGACGTTGCTGCGCAAACCGACGTTCGTCGGCGGTCTGGTCGCGGCGTTCGCGGTGTCGTCCTCGGTGTTCTCGTTGTTGGCCTATCTGGTGATCTATCTGCAGAACGTCCTGGGATATTCGGCCATCGAGGCCGGGTTGCGGCTGCTGTTCCTCTCGGTCGCCTCGTTCTTTGCGGCCACCATCGCCGGGCGGTTGACCGCCAAGGTCCCGGTCAAGTGGCTGATCGCCCCAGGCTTCCTCACCCTCGGGGTGGGCCTGAGCCTGCTGCTGCTGATCGACGCCGAGTCGTCGTGGACGGCGCTCATCCCCGGGCTGACGGTCAGCGGCATCGCCGTCGGGATGATCAACGTGCCCCTGGCTTCGACCGCCGTCGGGGTCGTGGCCACCGACCGGGCCGGCATGGCATCGGGCGCCAACTCCACCTTCCGCCAAGTCGGCATCGCCACCGGCATCGCTGCCCTGGGCTCGATCTTCAGCCGTATCGTCACCGCCGACATCACCGAGCAGCTGGCGGGCACGCCGGCCGCAGCGCAGGCCGATCAGATCGCCTCCGCGGTGACTGGGGGACAAGTCCAGCGGGTGGTCGAGATGGCGCCCGCCTCGGCCAAGGACCTGATCGAGCAGGTGGCCACGGTCGGGTTCGTCGACGCGCTGAACCAGATCATTGTGATCGCGGCGGCGATCGCGTTCGTGGCTGCGATCCTGTGCTTCGTCCTCATCCGGCAGGAAGACTTCGTCAACTGATCGGGCCCTCGGCATACCGACCCGTTGTGTGTCCTGGATCGCGCACGAATGGCACAGTGAGGTCCATGAGCGACCTACCGTCCGTCCTGGTCATCGCCAACGCCGCCGCGGGGTCGGCCGCCGATGACGACGTTGACCGCGTGCTTGCGGTGTTGGGTGAGCATGCGCAGACCGAGGTCGTCATCCCGGACGGCGACGAGGAGATGTCGCAGGCGCTGGGGTCGGCCGATGGTCGCGACGTGGTCGTGATGGGCGGCGACGGGTCGTTGAACTGGGTGTTGAGCACGTGTGTCGCTGACGACCTCTTCGACGGCATCGCCAGCATCGGCCTGGTGCCGATGGGCACCGGCAACGACTTCGCCCGGGGGATGGGGTTGCCCCTGGATCTGAGCGAAGCAGCACGGGTCGCCGTGCAGGGGGAACGGCAGGACTGCGACCTGTTGGTCGACGAGGACCAGAACGTGGTGATGAACGCGGTGCACGCCGGGATCGCTGCGGCAGCCACCGGCAACGCCGAGTCCCTCAAGGGGGCCCTCGGCATCGGTGGTTATGCCGTCGGCGCGCTGAAGGCGGGGATGAGCACCAAGGGGTGGGAGGTCGCGGTCTGGGTGGACGGACGTGAGGTCCTGGACGAAGATCACGACGCGTTGATGGTGACGATTGCCGTGGGCGGTTCGGTCGGTGGTGGGACGCCGGTCGCCCCGGACGCGAGCCACAGCGACCGCAAGGCCGACGTGATGATCGCCACCGCGCTGGGGTCCTGGGACCGGTTGACCTTCGCGTCCGACCTGCGTCGCGGCCGGCACGTGGAGCGAGACGACGTGCAGGTGGTTCAGGGCACCGAGGTGAAGATCGCCTCCGTGGACCCGGATCGGACGTTCGTGATCAACGCCGACGGTGACCTGGGTCAGCAGTATCGGGAGCGCACCTGGACGCTGCGGCCTCGAGCGTGGGTATGCCGAGTGCCCGGTTCCTCCTCGTAGGTCTCGGCGCGATGGGTGCGGCGGTTTCGGGGGCCTGCCGATGTCGCCATGAGGGCCGATGTCACGAGGAGAGCGTTGGACAGGGCAGAGTGTTGGCATGCACTACGTCGGACTGGACCTTGCCTGGGGTGAGAACAAACCCACCGGAGTCGCGGTCCTGGACTCCGGTGGGCACCTGCTGCATGTCTCCTCGCAGACCGATGACGCCACGATCACGGCGGCCCTGTCGCCATACCTGAGCGGTCCGTGTCTGATCGCGATCGACGCCCCGCTGGTCGTCACCAACCCGACCGGCAACCGGCCCGCGGAGAAGGCGCTGAACCAGGACTACCGGACCTTTCAGGCCGGCGCTCACCCGGCCAATACGGGCAAACCGGAGTTCCGGGGCGTCCCTCGCGGTGCCCGACTTGCCCGGGCGTTGGACCTGGACATGGACCCGCACTCCACGGCGGAGCGACGTGCCATCGAGGTGTATCCGCACCCGGCGACGATTGCGCTGTTCCGCCTGGGCCGGACCCTGAAATACAAGCAGCGCGCGGGCCGCACGGCCACCGATCTGCGGTTGGCCCTGCTGCAGCTGATGCACCTGGTCGAGACGCTGAAGGGGGCCGACCCGCCGCTGTCGGTGGCCCATCATCAGGGTTGGCGTGACCTGTTCGCGCAGGTCGAGGCGGCGCAACGCAAGAGTGAGCTGCGACGCGTCGAGGACCAGGTCGATGCCGTGCTGTGCGCCTACGTCGCGATGTATGCGCAGCTGCGACCGGACTCCACCACGGTGTACGGCGACTTCGACACCGGATACATCATCACGCCGAGCCTGCCGGCGGGGCACGTCCCCTCCACCGATCCGCACCCGAGCATCGACTCCCCGGCCCGGCAGGCGGTCCGTGCCTTCGAAGAGCAACGTCCCTCGATCCTGGGCGTGACCGACGCCTACACCGAGCTGGTGACGGCGCTGCTCGACGACGCCGGCATCAACTACCTGAGCGTCACCGGGCGCACCAAGAGCGTGGCCTCGTTTGCGGTCAAAGCCCACCGGCGAGTGGAGGGACGCCCGGAGTTCAGCGATCCGATGCGTCAGATCACCGACCAGATCGGGGTGCGTGTGATCACCTTCGTGCACAGCGACGTGTCGGCGGTGGCGGACCTGCTGGCCGCGCAGATGACCGTGCTCGACGACCGGGACATGGGCCAGGAAACCGCTCGTGAGGGACGGTTCGGCTACGCCAGTCGGCACGTGTTGGTGGCCGCCGATGATGAGGACCAGGTCCGCGCCGTGGGCAGGCATCGCGCCTCGGTGCAGGTGCGGACGGTGCTGCAGCACGCGTGGGCCGAGTTCGAGCACGACATCCGATACAAGGGGACGGTGCCGCAAGAGCACGCACCGGACCTGGATCGCCGGTTCACGCTGGCGGCGGGCCTGTTGGAGCTGGCCGACCGAGAGTTCTCCACCATCCGGGACCGGCTGCAGGAGAGCATGACCGATCAGCACGCCGAGTCCGATGAGGACGACCCGCGGATCAGCGCCCAGGATGTGGCGTCCTTCTTGGCGGGCCGGTTCGCCGACGCCGGGTGGTCGCGGACGGATCACTACGCGTGGATCTCCGGGCTGCTGCTGGAGCTGGGGGTGACCTCGCTGCAGGAGTTGGGCACCCTGCTGACCCGCGTCGACACGAGGGCGGTCAACGAGGGGATGGACTACCGCTACCCGCCGGGGGCGGTGCGCCGGCTCGATGACGTCCTCCTGCACATCTTCGGCGAGCGATACATCTCGCTGTCCGGCAACGCCGAGCGACGCGATGCCCTTCGGGTGCGGCTGGATCGTCTGCGCGCCAAGGTGATGCCATCCGATCAGGAGCATCTGCGGGAGGGATGAACGCAGCGCGCGGCCCCACGCGTCCCGGCAGGTGCGGTCATCCTCACGGCGTTTCTGCTGGACAGGGGCCCTTTGAGGTCGCAAGATTGTCGGGACCGGCTCGGGGGCGCGGCTGCGAACCCGACGTACTACGACGGCAGGACAGTGATGCAGCCTTATCCCAACAGCCCCGAATCCGACCCCGTGCCGGCCGCGAAAGAGCATGCGCCGCCGTCGGTGAAGACCGCAGTCACCCTGATCTGGGCCAGCGTCGCCCTGGGCCTGATCTCGACCCTGGTGACCTTTTTCCTCCTCGACGACATCGTCGACACCGGCATGCAAGGAACCAGTGGGGCGGACCGGGACACCGTGCAGGTCGGGGTCATCGTCGGAGCGATCGTCGGCTTCGTCTTCACCGTGGCGATCGCCGCGTTGTTCGCGTACTTCATCTCCAAGGGCGCCAACTGGGCGCGCATCATCTATACCGTGCTCCTCGGCCTGGGTATTCTGCTGAACCTGTTCGCGCTGTTCGGAACCCAGCCGGCGATCCTGCTCATCCTCACAGTGGTGAGCATCGCCCTCTCGGTGGCGATCGTCTTCTTCCTGTACCGCCCGGACTCCAACCGCTACTTCGCCAAGGACAAGGTCGCCCACTGACCATTCGCCGGCCCGCGAGCGGCCCGCATGGGTGAGCTGACCCTGCGGGCCAGCGGACCGGTCGACCCGTCGCGGGCCTGGCAGCGGTATGCCGAGCCGGCGAGATGGGCTGATTGGGCTCCGCACCTTCGCGGCGTCGACTACCCCCTGCCCCGACTGCGGGCCAACACCGCAGGGCAGGTATGCGGTCCGTGGGGACTGCGCGTGCCGTTCACCGTCGAGAGGTGTGACGAGGCGAGCAGGACGTGGTCGTGGACGGTGCATCTGCGCGTCCGCGAGGCCGATGTCGTGACGGTGGCCTTGGCCCACGGCGTGGTGGCCGACGAAGGCGGCTGCGCCACGTGGTTGCGGCTGCGCGGCCGGTGGCCGGTGATCCTGGGATACGCACCGATCGCGCAGTTGGCGTTGCGACGACTCGTGCGCTAGCGGGGCACGTCACTGCCGGCCGCGCGGCATCGCCTCAGTCCAGTCTTACTGCGGGAGTATGGTGAGCGCATGTCGACCCCGAGTCACGAGCACGAGCAAGATCACGGACCTGGTCCCGACCCCACCCCGGACGACGACGCCGAAGGTCAGCCCGCGGCCAGCCCGGGACCCGCGCACGCGGAGCCGCCTGCGGACCACGACAACAACACCAACCCTGGCCCCGAACCGCAGCCAGCGGACGGCAGCGACGAACCGCCGCAGGCCAGTCCCGGGCCGCCTCCGACCGGTTCGTGACGCTGAGCTTCACTGCACCCTGACCCCAAGGTCAGCACAGGGTCGGGCCGGGTCTATGGCGCGTTCGTCATTGGCGCGTTCGCCGGCACCTTCAGCTCGGTGTCCGCTTAGGGCCGATGAGCACGTCGAGGACTTCCCCGATCGTGGCGGACCGGATCAGGGAGCCGGGCACGGGCATGTTGGTGTGCACGGTGTAGCGGTTGCGGCGGCCGTCTTTCGTTTTCAGGACGTATCCGTCGTCAGCGAGGTCTTTCACGATGGCGTATGCATTGCGCTCGGTGATCCCTAACGCGGCAGCGACATCAATAAGCCGCACCCCGGGATCGTGGGCGATGCAGAGCAACGCCTGAGCGTGGTTGGTCATGAAGTTCCAGTCCGCCATACCCGTAAGAGTACTTGAGCATTCTAGTATGCCTTTGCTAGTTTCTTTGGACTGGCGTACGGTTCGAGACGCGACGCAGCCAGGCTTGCGGGTCACTCACCTGCACGCATCAACGACCGTGACGACACGAAGTGTCGCTGAACTCATCTCGGTGCTGGTCTGGTTGTGCGTTCAACGCGAAGGGCGTGCCTGCTATGGCCACTTCCACCCCCACCCTGCCTGTCCCATTGCATCTTCACCCTGTTTCGGCGCTACCGAGGCTCTCAACCCGTGACCTGCTGGGCCACCTGGCCGCCGTTGCGGACCAACTCCGTGAGCCGCCCGCCCCGGGGCCGGGCCCACGGCGTGTCCCGCTGCGTGAGTATGAAGATCTGCTCATGTGGGAGCTGCGTCGCCGGCGCCCCGAAGAACACGGATCACCCGTACCCCAGCGCGTGGGTCAGCCGTGCCCGGAGCGAGACGGGTCCAGCGATATAGACCACAGCAACCAGGCCCAGGGCTTATGAAAGGACCCGCCCCGACCACGGCCACCGCATCTCGTGAAGAACAGGCTCGTCGTGCTGCTTCGGGCCCAGCCCACGGTGGACGCACGTCGTGGCAGCACTACCTGACCGCTTTGGCTCACGACGTCACTGGCCCTACCGGGCCCGGCGTCAGAGGTGGCGGCGGCCTGAGTCGACCGCTGCGCGCCCGGTCGTGGTTGTGGCCACCGGTGGCAGACCCGGAGTTGGTCGAAGAGCTCCTTACTACCCTGCTGAGTCACGGTTTCAGCGATGAACAAGCCGCCACGACCGGCCGGTCCTTCTTCGTTCTGGCCAACGGGTATTGCCTCCTGAGCACCATGCGCTTCCAAGACTGCGATCGAGGAGACCCTGTGCACGAACTGCCGACACTGGCACGGCTCGCTCCGCTGCTCAGCGGCGAGGAAAGCCTGGAGCAGTTCCTTGTCGCCATCGAAACCCTTATCGACACCACCGAACGCGAACTCGCCACCACACCGCGAGCAGCCAAAACCGGCACCCCGGCACCGGCACCACGCCGCAGGTATGAAAGGAGCCGGAAGGAAATCGTGAAGTCGAGCCTGGCGATAGCGCCGGCAACACTGAGGATGCTGCCGTGCCCGACACCCTTAGACACCTTTTCCCGGGCAGCGGTCCTAACGCAGCCCACGCAACCCTGCCCACCTGCAGCAACAGTGCAGGACCTGGTGCACATGGCCTGCGGTCTGAACGATCACGGGGTCGTCCACCTCGACGTCGACGAGCTCGATGAGCTGGGGTCCTGGATCCGGGTGCTACCTGACCCGCAGATCGTCACCCGGCGAAATCACGACACCGGCACCCGCTGCGTCGACATCAGCGCCGCCCACCGCAAACCCGTCATTCAAGGGCCCATCACGGTGACCTGGCACACCGATGATTCGAGCCACCCTTTATGGGCCAGGCTCCTGCACGGCGAAGACTTGGCTGTGGGCACCGAACGCGAGCTCTCTGCCCACCAGCTACTGGCAACGCTCGACCGCCTACGCCTCGCCCAATCCGCCCCACCCGCCCAAGAGTGATGCCCTGACTTCGTTCCGTGACCTCACCAGGAGGCGCGATGCGTTCCCGGCGGGGTGACGCGGCCGAACCACCATGTCGGCGGAACCACCAGGTCATAGCCAGCTGGCCGGGGGGCAGCTGCGGCAGGCAAATTCAGGAGTCCTCAGTAGAGTCGGGGATATGCCGCAGCTGGACTCCTCGTTCACCGCTCTTCCCCTGCAGACGCTCGCCGATGCCGCACTGACCCGCGCGCAGAGCCTGGGCGCGACCCACGCCGACCTCCGGGTGGTCCGGACGACGTCGTTGAACCGGGTGTTGCGTGACGGCAAGGTGGAGAGCTCCTCGGATGCCAGCGAGCTCGGCCTCAGCGTCCGGGTGATCCACCGTGGGTCCTGGGGTTTCGCGGCCGGGATCGCGCTCACGCCCGCGGAGGCCGAGCGGTTGGCCGAGCAAGCGGTCGCGATGGCCAAGGTCGCCCAACCGTTGGTCCCGGTCGGGGTCGAGCTCGCGGCGGAGCCGGTGCACGCCCAGCAGACCTGGGTGTCGGCATACGAGATCAACCCGTTCGAGGTCCCCGAGGCGCAGCGGCTGGCCCGACTCACGGATCTGTCCCGCCGACTCATCGACGCCGACGGGGTGCACCACGCCACCGTCAGCCTGCTCGCCGTGCAGGAAAACACCTTCTACGCCGACACCAACGGCACCTCCACCACGCAGCAGCGGGTGCGGGTGGAGCCGATGGTCGAAGCGGTGCACGTCGGTGACCAGGGGTTCTTCAGCATGAAGTCGGTCGCGCCACCGGCCGGGCGCGGCTGGGAATACCTCACCGGGACCGGATGGGACTTCGACGCGGAGGTGGAGCGCCTCCCCGGATGGCTGCTCGATCACGCCCAGGCTCCCTCGGTCCAGGCCGGGCGATACGACCTCGTCATCGAGCCGACCAACCTGTGGCTGACCATCCACGAGTCGGTGGCCCACGGCACCGAGCTCGACCGCGCGTTGGGCTACGAAGCGGCCTACGCCGGCACCTCGTTTGCCACCTTCGACCGACTGGGCTCGCTGCGCTACGGCTCGGACCTGATGAACGTCACCGGTGACCGGCTCACCGAGCACGGCCTGTCGACGGTGGGCTTCGATGACGAGGGGGTGGCCGCGCAACGCTTCGACATCATCTCCGGTGGAACGCTGGTCGGCTATCAGCTCAACCGGCAGATGGCGGCGGAGAAGGGCTTCGAGCGCTCCAACGGCTGTGCCTATGCAGACTCCGCCGGTCACATCCCGCTGCAACGCATGCCCAACGTGTCCCTGGCTCCCGACCCTCAGGGACCGGATGTGGCCGGGCTGATCGCCGGGGTCGAGCGCGGGCTCTACGTGGTCGGCGACAACTCGTGGTCGATCGACATGCAGCGCTACAACTTCCAGTTCACCGCTCAGCGGTTCTTCGCGATCGAGAACGGCGAGCTGGCCGGGCAGGTCAAGGACGCGGCGTATCAGGCCACGACCACCGACTTCTGGGGGTCGATGGACGCCGTCGGCGGGCCGTCGACCCACCTGCTGGCCGGCACGTTCAGCTGCGGCAAGGGACAGCCCGGTCAGGGGGCGCCGGTGAGCCACGGCAGTCCAGCCGCACGGTTCCGAGACGTCAACGTGCTCAATACCAGCAACGGAGGGGAGCTGTGATGGCCGACGGTGCGGTGAGCGACTGGATCGAGCAGGCGGTGGCGGCCTCGAGCGCCCGGGACTGCGTGGTGATCGTGCAGGAGTCCCACGAGGTCAATCTGCGGTGGGCGGCTAACGCCTTGACCACGAACGGGACGATGACCTCGCGGACCGCCACGGTGATCAGCACCGCGGACGTCGACGGGGGCGTCTCCGCGGCCTCGGTGAGCGGTCCGTCAGCCTCGGCGCAGGACATGGTGCGGCTCGTCGAGGCGGCCGATGAGGCCGCGCGGGCGGCACCGGCCGATGACGAAGCCCAACCCCTGGTCGCCGGTGAGCCGGACGCCGACTTTGCCGACCCGGCATACCTCGTCGGTCCAGCGGATTTCGCGTCCGTGGCGCGCGACCTCGGGCAGGCCTTCGACCGAGCACGCGAGGAGGGCCATCTGCTGTTCGGTTTTGCCGAGTATCGGCAGACGACGACCTGGCTGGCCACCTCGACCGGTCTGCGGCGTCGGGCGGTCGAGCCCAGCGGCCGGTTGGAGCTGAACGCCAAGATGCCGGACCTGGTCAACTCGGCCTGGGTCGGCGCGCAGAGCAACGACTTCACCGACGTGGACGTCGCCGGCATGCACGACGAGCTCGTGCGCCGCCTCGGGTGGGGCGCACGACGGATCGACCTGCCGGCCGGTGCCTACGAGACGATCCTGCCTCCCGGGGCGGTCGTCGACCTGATGATCTACGCCTACTGGACGATGAGTGCGCGCGACGCCGAGCAGGGCCGCACCGTGTTTGCCGGGGCCTCGCGAGGGGCCACCCGGATCGGTGAGCACCTGAGCAACCTGCCGGTGACGATGGCCTCCGATCCGCATGATGCGCGGCTGCCGGTGGCGCCCTTCGCGGTCGTCCCGACCTCTTGGCCTGGTCTGATGTCCGTCTTCGACAACGGTGCCCCGGTGCAGCGGGTGGACTGGTTGCGTGATGGGGACCTGGCCTCGCTGGTCCGCACCCGCGCCGGTATGCAGCGTGCCGGGGGCAGCGAGTCGCTGACCTTTCCCGTGCAGAACCTGCTCATCGACGCCGGTGGGACCTCCTCGCTGGAGGAGATGATCGCCTCCACGCAACGCGGACTGCTGCTGACGTGCCTGTGGTACATCCGGGAGGTCGACCCGCAGACCCTGCTGCTGACCGGCCTGACCCGGGATGGGGTCTATCTGATTGAGGACGGGGAGGTCGTCGGTGCGGTCAACAACTTCCGGTTCAACGAGTCGCCGATCGACTTGTTGCGGCGGGCCAGCGAGGCCAGCAGCGCCGAACATGTGCTGTGTCGGGAGTGGAACGACTGGTTCACCCGATCGCTGGCCCCGGCGTTGCGGATCCCGGACTTCACGATGTCCACGGTGTCGCAGGCCTACTGACGTCGGGGTCCAGCCGCGCTGATATTCGTCCCGATGCGGCTCAGAAGCCGTGCGATGCCTCATCCAGCGTTGCGACGTCGTCATCGCTCAGGGCCAACGACGGCGCGGTCATCAACGCCTCGAGCTGCTCGGGGCGAGAAGCCGAGGCTATCGGGGCGGTGACGCCCTTCGCGAGCAACCAGGCGAGGGCGACGGTGGCCGGCTGAGTGCGATGGCGGTCCGCGACCGTCACCACCGCGTCGACGACGCGCAGTCCGCCGGCCTCGAAGTATCGCCGGGCGGCAGTGCCCCGCGGCGTGCCCTCGAAGTCCGCTTCGGTGCGATATTTGCCGGTCAAGAAGCCCGACGCGAGCGCGGGATACGAGAAGACCGCGGTGCCATGCTCGGTGAGCAGCGGCGCGTAGTCCTGCTCGAAGCCGGACCGAGACACCAGGCTGTAGCGCGGCTGGACGGCCGCCGGGACCGACATACCGTCCGCGGAGGCCGTCTGGAACCACTCCCGCATCCGCTCGGGGGAGAAGTTGGACAGCCCGATCGCCCGCGCCTTGCCGGACTCGACTACCGCGCTGAAGGTCGCGACCTGGTCAGCGATCGGCACGTTCTCGTCGTCGTAGTGCGCGTAGTAGAGGTCGACGTGGTCGGTGCCCAGGCGTGCCAGTGACTCGTCGAGCGCGGCGACGACGTTGTCGTGGCCCAGGCCCTTGCGTGATTCGAGCATCCCCACCTTGGTGGCGATCACCAGGTCGTCGCGGTTGCCGCGCGCCGCCATCCACCGACCAATGATCGTCTCGGACTCCCCGCCGGTGTTGCCCTCCACCCACGCCGAATAGGCATCGGCGGTGTCGATGAAGTTGCCGCCGGACTCGGTGAACGCGTCGAGCACCGCGAACGAGGCCGCTTCGTCGGCGGTCCAGCCGAACGGGTTGCCGCCCAGGTTGATCGGGAAGATGTCCAGGGTGTTGCCGGGCAGTCTGGTCATGCGGTTTCTCCTTGGTCTTCGGATGCGGGTACGGCGCGAGGGGGTGCGGCGTCAGCCGTGTGGTGCTCGCCCCGGCCGGTATGCCGATCGTGCCAGTCCAACACGCGCCGCGCCCGCAGGGTGTTCCACCGGCTGGGTCGCTGGTCACCGTCCTCCATCGTCACCTGGACGGCGCCCGGGTGCGTGTTCTCCAGCGGCCACCTGCCGTCCGCGTCCTGCTTCGAGCGCACCAGGTCGACGGCTTCACCGAGCGCCGGATCCGGCGGGTCTGCGCCCACGCGAAAGTGTTCGAGCGCTCGCAGCACGTCGTAGTGCCACCAGGTGGGGAAGGAGAACCGGAGGAAGTCCGGGTCGACCAGCTCGCCGGTGCTGAGCCTGCGCAGGAGCCGGCGGTCCAGCAGATACTGCTCACCTCGACGACGCGCAGCGAGTGAGGCGGCCGAGCCCCAGCCTGCGCGCTCGTGCTCCAGCAGTCCTTCCAGCACGCAGATCGTCGTGTGGAACGAGGACCGCACCGAGCCGTCCTCGGCCTCGCAGTTCCACCCACCGTCGTCGAGCTGCTCACCCAGGAGACGGTCGACGATCCCGTCGACGGCGACGCCGAAATAGGCGCCAACGGCGACCGTTTGACCGTTGATGCACGGCTCGACCTCACCGTCGAAGAAGCGCTGGTCGTCGTGCTCCCAGCGACAGTTCTCCGCGACCAGCTCCACGGTCTGCACGACCTGGTCGTCGTCGGGGTCGATGCCCAGATGGCGTAGCAGCGTCAGGGTGGGAAACGTCGAGGTCCACGGTTGGCCTTGGGAGAAGTCGCCGCGGAAGTCGGCTGGGAAGCAGGCTCCGCCGGCCCATTGGCCGTCGTCGTCGCGCCGGGCCAGCAGCTGAGCTCCCCAACCGTGCTGGGCGACACGGGCCCGCTCGGCGGCGACGTCACCCGGTGGCGCGTCGGTGAGGTCCCGCAGCACCTGCCAGCGCAGGGCCGGGTCCGAGTCGAGCAACCAGTCCAGGGTCGTCGTCATACGATCCAACGTAGGTGCTTGCGCGCAGCGTTTCCAGACGCGCCGTTGGGTGCCGTCCCGCGTCTCAGCCGAGCGCCTGCTCCAGCGTCCGGGCAGGATTGCCGGTGATGGCCCTCACGTCGCCGGTGACCTCAGCCATGGCTCCACTGGCGATGGCGGTGTAGGTGCTGACCCACGCGTCGAGCAGGAAGTCCGCGGCCTCGGGGTATGCCGCGCGCCGCGATGCGTACGCCTGCTCCACGGTCTCTTCTTCGTAACGCACCTCGTGCCCTCGAAGGGCGGCGAGCCGGTCGGCCACCTCGGTCATGCTCAGCGCTTCCGGGCCGGACAGGTCGTAGGTCTGGCCCTCGTGGCCCTGCGGGTCCCGCATGATCGCGGCAGCCACCTCCGCGACGTCCTGGCGTGCCACGGCCGCCACTCGCCCCTGGGCGGCTGGGCCGCGGATCACCCTGGCCTCGTCAGCGAAGGACGGCAACACCTCGGCGTAGAAGTTGTTCCGCAAGAACGTGTGGACCAGCGACGTTTCGGTGATCGCCTTCTCGGCGTCCGCATGGTCACGTCCCAACGTGAACGCGGCGTCTGCGGACGCGCCACAGAACGAGGTGTAGACGATGTGCTTCACCCCGGCATCGGCTGCGGCCTGGATGGCGGTGCGGTGCTGTTCGCGACGGTCGCTCGCTTCAGCGGCGGAGACCAAGAGCAGGGTGTCGATGCCGACCAGGGCGTCCCGCAAGGCCTGCGCGTCGCGGTACGACGCCACCACGACCGCACTGCCGGGGATGTCCGGGGCCCGACTCGGATCGCGGACGATGAGACGAGGTCGGCGATCCGCGAGCAGGTGCGCCACGGCACCACCGACGTGCCCGGTGGCTCCGGTCAGGGCGAGCTTCATACATCGTCAACCGCCCCGGTTGGTGCGTGATTCCGCTCCTGCGCTACCCCTCGCGGGCGACCGCATCGTGAGGACGATCCGCGGGAAGCGGTGGCCCGGGTTATGGCGAGGGAACGTCTGTCAGCCCCGCAAACCCAAAGACGCATGGGCAGAGTATGGATTGCGTCAAGTCTGAAGAATCCCTTTACGTTCAGTGACTTCGCCTGCCAGAGTTGCGTATCGGCTGAGCGTTAGCCGACCAATCTCCCACGGAAGGCACGCCATGAGACGAATCACGAGGGCCGCTATCGGCGCCACGGCTGCAGCCGCGATGGTCGCGGGGTCCTATGCACCCGTGTCGGCCCACCCGGGTCAAGACCTACAGAATCCGGGCACCGAGGTCTTGAAGGGCCGCACCTACGACGGGGTCGTCGACGCGGTCAGCCCCGGCGGTGTCCCCATGGAGGCCCTGTCGGATATTCGATGTGAGGACGGCATGGCAGGCATCTTCCCTTGCCACAAGGTCGACCTCGCATCATTCACCCCGCTGCCCGACATGGAGGCAACCTTCGTCAACGACCTCTGGGGCTGGGAGGACGACCAGACCGGGATGCAGCTCGCGATCGTGGGCAGTTTTGAGGGCACGGTGTTCATGGATGTGACCGACGGCAGCAACCCGGTGTACCTCGGCACGCTGGAGTCCGAGGTTCCCGATGACTCCGGCAACATCTGGGGCGACATCCGCGTCTACGAGGACACCGCCTACATCGGCAGCGAGGCGATTGACCTCGACACCTATGTCCCGGCCACCGGCGAGCTCGAGGGTTTCGGCGTTCAGATCGTCGACCTGACCCAGTTCCGTGGAGCCACCGAGCCTGTGGAGGTGGAGCTGACCAATCGCCTCGACGACGTCACCAATTCGCACAACATCTCGCTCAACGAGGACACCGGGCGGATGTACGTCGTGGGCTCGGTCTATAACGTCGAGGTCTGTGGCACACCCAACCCCGGGTTCCCCGTGTTCAACGGCAACGGTGGCGCGATCGTCTACGACGTCAGCGCTGACCCGAACAACCCCGAGTTCCTTGGGTGCCTCACCGATGACGGCTACACCCACGACATCCAGTGCGTGGAGTATGCCGGCCCGGACTCCGATTACACCGGCCGCGAGATCTGCATCGGGTCCAACGAGGACACGGTGACCCTCTACGACGCCACGGACCCTGCGGATCCTGTCCTGATCGACCGGCTCTCCTACGTCCCCGATGAGCAGCGCGAGGACATCTACACCCATCAGGGGTGGCTCAGTGAAGACCAGAGCTTCTTCTTTCTCGGCGACGAGTTGGACGAGATCAACGGCGTCGTGACTGAGCGCAGCACCTACATCTGGGACATGACCGATCTGGACGACGCGCGGCTCGTCGGCACGCACACCGACGGCAACACCTCCATCGACCACAACATGTTCGTCAAGGACTCCCTGCTGTACCAGGCGAACTACACGTCAGGCCTGTGGATCTACGACACGTGGAAGAAGGAGCAGGGTCGGGTCAAGATGCGCGGCTACTTCGACGTCTTCCCCGCCGATGACCGGACCGACTTCTTCGGCTCGTGGGGCACCTACCCCTACTTCGGCGACGGCAAAGTCGTGGTGACCAGCAGCGATGAGGGAGTATTCGTCCTGCAGTCACGGGCCAAGAGCTCGGATAACAGCCGCAAGGGCAAAGGCTGAGCACGTCACGATGTTTTCCCTGCGGGGCGAAAGCCTCGCAGGGAAAACGCACCCTGGATCTAGCGCTTACCTGTCGTCCGCAGGGTTAGGGCGCCAGGGCGCGGTCGAGGCCGTCGGCCAGCCGGGTCACGGTGCCCTCGACGTCGGCCAGCTTGTCCAGCCCGAAGAGGCCCAGGCGGAACGTGGACCAGTCGTCCGGCTCGCCGCACATCAACGGAACTCCGCCGGCGATCTGCAGCCCGGCCTCGGCGAACTTCGCCCCGGACTTCAACCCCGGGTCCTCGGTGTGGACGACGACCACGGTGGCGGCGGCATACTCCGGCGCGGCCACGGAGACGAAGCCGCGCTCGGCCAGCAGCGCCCGCACGGCGGAGCCCAGCTCGACCTGGGCCTCACGCAAGGCCGGCAACCCGCGCTCGGTCGCCTCCAGCATCACCTCGAGGTTGTGGGCGAGGGCGTCTGTGGGCATGGTGGCGTGGTAGGCGTGCTTGCCCTCGACATACCCCTCGGTGATGCCGAGCCACCGCTTGAGGTCGGCGGAGAAGCTGGTCGAGGTGGTCTCGTGGATACGTGCTCGAGCCGCCTCGCTGACCAGTACGTATGCCGCGCAGGGGCTGCCGCTCCACCCCTTCTGGGGGGCGGTGATCAGCACGTCGACTCCGAGGTCGCTCATGTCGACCCAGAGTGCACCCGAGGCGATGCAGTCCAGGACGAACAGCCCACCGGCCTCGTGCGTGGCGCGGGCCACCGCACGCAGGTAGTCATCGGGCAGCACAATCCCGGCCGAGGTCTCGACGTGCGGCGCGAACACCACCGCGGGTCGTTGTTCGGCGATCGCGGCGACGACGTCCTCCACCGGTGGCGGCGCCCATGACGTGGGGTGGGTCTGCTCGGTGGGCCGGGCGGTCAGGACGGTGACGTCGTCGGTGATGCCACCCATCTCCAGGATCTGGGACCACCGGTAGGAGAAGAAGCCGTTGCGCACGACCAGGACGCGTGCTCCAGTGGCCAGCTGGCGGGCGACGGCCTCCATGCCGTACGTCCCGCCCCCCGGGACGATGGCACACGCGGGGGCACGGTATGCCGTGGTCAGCACCTCGTTGAGCTGCTGCATCACCCCGACGAAACGCTTCGACATGTGGTTGAGCGAGAGATCGGTGAAGACGACCGAATACTCCAGCAGTCCGTCGGGGTCGATGTCGGGCCGGGGGAGCGTCATACCGCAGACGCTATCCGGTATGCAGTTCGCGCGTCACTGGCCGGTCCGCCACAGGAGATGAGCTGCCCGTCGCGGTGAGTCTTCAGCGGGTGCGCTTGGCGCCCATGACGAGAATGAGACCCAGGAACAGTCCGAAGATCAGGTGCTCGACGAGGAAGGTGCCGTAACCGACCAGCTCGGCCATGTTGGCGATCTGGTCCCCGCTGTTGAGGACCGCCGCGGCCAGGGGAAGGCCCACGAAGGAGCTGATCACGAAGACGAGACCGCCCCAGACGACGCCGGCGGCGACCAGTGCCATCCCGCGGATCCGGGTGAGGCCGACGAGGACGGCGAAGCCGACGCCGTACATCGCGCCCACCATCATGTGCACCACAGCCCCGAGGAGGGCGGCACCGGCGAAGAACTCGAAGTTCGAGCCCCCCATGGTGGCGCTTTCCATCGAGGACATCATGTCGGCGGGCGAGATGAACACGGACGCGATGTGGTAGAGCGGGGTGAAGAAGCCAGTTCCTTGGTAGGTCGCGGCGGCGATCATGGCGTAGGCAGCCATCATCAGCGAAGCGAGGATGCCCGCGATAGCGCCCAACGACGCCGCGCGAGTGATCTGGGTCCGCTTGGTCTGGGCCTGGGTGTCGGTGCTCATGGTGTCCTCCGGAATGCTGTCGGGTCGATCGGATGGGGTGGTGTGGAAACCCGGTAACCCCGCCCTGAGCATCCTGCGAGGACGAGGTCACATTGCTTCAGATGCCTCTGACGCCTCTGATGCCTCAAACGTCTCGGACGTGGTGGCCTGGTCCAGGGCCCAGGCCGCGTTGACCAGGCCGATGTGGCTGAACGCCTGAGGAAAGTTGCCGAGCAGTTCGCCGGTGGTGGAGTCGACCTCCTCGGCGAGCAGGCCTACGTCGTTGACGTAGCCGGCAGCACGGGTGAAGACGTCGGTGGCTTCCTCGGTCCGTCCGGCCAGGGCGAGGGCGTGCGCGAGCCAGAAGGTGCACAGCAGGAAGGTGCCTTCTTGCCCGTCGAGCCCGTCCACCCCGGAATGGCTGTGGTAGCGGTGGACCAGGCCCCGTTGGTCGCTCAGCTGGTCCCGAACGGCGTCGATCGTCGACAGCACGCGCGGGTCGTCGGCGGGCAGGAACCCGACGATCGGCAGAAGCAGGGCGGTGGCGTCGAGGTCTGGACTGTCGAAGGACTGGGTGAACGCGCTGAGGTCCGTGCTCCAGCCCCGGGTCTCGACCGTGGTTCGAATCTCGTCGGCCGCTGCCTTCCAGGCCGGGAGACGGCTCTCGGCGCCGAGCAGGTCGGCGAGCCCGATCGCACGGTCCAGGGCCACCCAGCACATGACCTTCGAGTGCACGAAGTGGCGCGGTTCCCCGCGGATCTCCCAGATGCCGTGGTCGGCCTGCTGCCAGCGTGCCAGAGCCGCGTCCGCGAGACCGACCAAGAAGGTGCGGGTGGGCTCACTCAGGACGCCGAGGTGGTTGCGGAGCTGGGCGGCCGCATCCAGCAGCTCGCCATAGACATCGAGCTGGGGTTGGTCCCAGGCGCCGTTGCCGACCCGGACCGGGCTGCTGTCTCGCCACCCGGACAGGTGGGGCAGGGTGCGTTCGGAGAGGTCGTGCTCGCCGCCGATGCCGAACATGATCTGCAATGGCTGGTCAGTGCCGGTGTCGGCGGCGGCGCTGGCCATGAAGTCGAAGAACTCGTAGGCCTCGTCCGGGCAGGCCGCGACCCACAACGCCTGCATGGTCATGCTGGCGTCGCGGACCCAGGAGTAGCGGTAGTCCCAGTTCCGTTCGCCACCGATCTGCTCGGGCAAGGAGGTGGTGGCAGCGGCGACGATCGCCCCCGTGGGCCGGTAGCTGAGCGCCTGCAGCACGCGTCCCGAGTGGTGCACGAGCTCGCACCACGGGCCCTGATAGCTCTGGTGGAGCTCGGACCACGCCCGCCAGCCGGACACGGTGTCGTCAACGGCAGCGGTGATCTCGGTGCCGTCACGTGTCCCGGGTTTCGTCGCGCCCAGGGCCGCGTACTGCAAGGCGAAGCAGGCGCGCTCGCCGTCCCCGAGCTCGATGCGGGCCAGGCATCGGTCTGGCTCCACCTCGAGGGCGACGGTGCTCGACAAGGTCAGCCTGGACGCCCCGCCGGTGGCCACGGCCCCGCCGTCCACCGCGCTCATGGTCGGGGAGATCAACCCGTACTCGGGTCGGGGGTGGAACGTCATGGTGGCGACGACCTGACCGCTGGTGCAGGTCAGGGTTCGGGCCAGCAGGTGGGGGGCGTGTTCGCCGAGCGCGTGGGGGTCCTCGGTGTTCCCGAGGATCAGGGTGTCCCGCAGCTGCAGGGTGCCGGTGGGGGTGTGAAAGGTGGTGAGCAGCACCATGCTGGCCGCGACGTACTGACGCTCGGTACGGAACTCGCCCTCTGGTTGGATCGACCAGTGCCCGGCGTCGTCGTCCAGGATGCGCGCGAAGGTCGAGGGGCTGTCGAAACGAGGCATGCACAGCCAGTCGACCGAGCCCTCGGATGAGACCAGAGCCGCGCCGTGCCGGTCCGAGAGCAGGGCGTGCTCGCCGATCGGGAGCGAGCTCACGCGGGCGTCCCGGCCGTCC
>JBASAZ010000042.1:0-3174 GCA_049650845.1 Ornithinimicrobium sp. | reverse complement strand
GATGGTGGCCCGGCCGGCACCGGAGACTGCTGCCACCCGGGCCGACGTCTTCACCGTGATCGACGCCGCTTTCGCGCAGCGCCGCAAGACCCTGCGCGCTGCCCTGGCCGGGTGGGCGGGCAGTGCCGCTCGCGCCGAAGAGATCCTGCGAGCCGCGGGCGTGGATCCCGGTTCCCGCGGAGAGAGGTTGGCCGTGGCCGATTTTGCGGCCATCGCGGCCGCACGGGCATGACGTCAACGACCCCGACGTGGATGCCGTGCCTCCTCCCTCCTCCCGGGATGCCGTGCTCTCGGTCGTCAGCGGGTGGCCGACGACGCAGTAGCGCCGGAGCGACTCGACCCGGTGACCACGGCCGCTGCGTGCTTCACCTGGCCTCCCCCTAGGGTGGCTCGTATGACGAGTGAGGCGACGCCAGTGCACGTGACCGTGCGCGTGCCGGGCAAAATCAACCTCGAGCTCGTCGTCGGTCCGCGCCGGAGTGACGGCTATCACGAGCTGGTGACGGTCTTTCAGGCGGTCAGCGTGTATGACGATGTTCGCGTGGAGCCGGCTCGTGAGTGGTCGGTCACGATGAGCGGGCCGCACGGCGACGCCGTGCCAGTGGACTCCTCGAACGTGGCCCTGAAGGCCGCGCAGGCGTTGGCCGAGCGCGCAGGGGAGTTCGTCGAGTCGGGCAGCACGTCACGCATCGGGCCGGTGGCGATCAGCATCGACAAGCACATCCCGGTCGCAGCGGGCATGGCCGGGGGGTCGGCGGACGCGGCGGCCACGCTGGTCGCCTGCGCGGACTTGTGGGACCTGAGCGTGCTGCGCGATGACCTGGAAGTGATCGCACGGGAGATCGGTGCCGACGTGCCGTTCATGCTGCACGGTGGGACGGCTGTGGGCTCAGGTCGCGGCGACGACATCTCGCCTGTGCTGGCGCAGGGCGATGCGCACTGGGTGCTGTGGATCAGCACCGGCGCCGGGCTGTCCACCGCCGAGGTCTATGCCGAGTTCGACCGCCTGCACGCTGAGGACCCCCCTGCGCCGCCGCAGTTGTCGCCGGTCCTGGCTTCGGCGCTGCGCACGATGAACCCGGAGGCCATGGGCTCGGCCCTGAACAACAACTTGGCGACCGCTGCGTTGTCCTTGCAGCCCCACCTGCAGTCCGTCCTCGACGCCGGTCTGGATCTCGGCGCGCGAGGCGCCGTGATCTCAGGATCGGGTCCCACCGTGGCGTTCTTGGTGAGCTCGCCGGCCGAGGCTCTCGATCTGTCGATGGGGTTGGCCGCTCGAGGTCCCGGTGGGGACATCGTCCGCGCCACCGGTCCGGTGCCGGGGGCGCACGTCATCGACTCTCGCGGCCCGGGCATCACTCCGCGACTGGGCAGCGTCTAGTGGCTCCACTCGTAGCCCTGGATCGGGCGTCGTTGACGCTGGGGATCCAAAACCTGCTCACCGGTGTCTCCGTCGGCATCTCCGCCGGCGAGCGGATCGGGGTGGTGGGTCGCAACGGTGGCGGCAAGTCGACCCTGTTGCGGGTCTTCGCCGGCGCCCAAGGGATTGACTCGGGTCGGGTGGTGCGCAGCAACGGAGTGCGCGTCGGGATGCTCATCCAAGGTGATGACCTACCCGCCGGAGCCTTGGTGCGCGACGTCGTGTTGGACGGTCTGGCCGAGCACGAATGGGCAGGAGATGCCCGGATCCGCGAGATCATCGTGGGCCTGCTCGGCGATCTGGATGCCACCGAGTTCGGTGGATGGGACAACCCGGCGGCGTCGATGTCGGGCGGAGAGAAGCGCCGTCTGTCGTTGGCGCGGGTGTTGATCGCCGATCCCGACCTGTTGCTTCTGGACGAGCCGACCAACCACCTCGACGTCGAGGGGGTCGCCTGGTTGGCGGCATACCTGTCCGACCGTCGACCGCGCACCGGCGGGGCGGACAAGGCCCTGCTGGTCGTCACGCACGACCGGTGGTTCCTGGACGCCGTCTCCACTCGGACCTGGGAGGTCAGCGACGCGAGCGTGCACACCTACGACGGTGGGTATGCCGCATACGTGCTGGCCAGGGCGGAACGGGACAGGGTGGCAGCAGTCACCGAAGAGCGCCGGGCCAATCTGGTCCGCAAGGAGCTGGCCTGGCTGCGCCGGGGCCCACCGGCACGGACCAGCAAGCCAAAATTTCGAATTGATGCCGCCGAGGACCTGATCGCCGCCGAGCCGCCGTTACGTGATGACGTCGAGCTGGTGCGCTTCGCGACAACCCGGCTCGGCAAGGACGTCCTGGACCTGATCAACGCCACGCTGCATCTCGGTGATCGGGTGATTCTGGACCAGGTCACCTGGCGGATCGGGCCGGGTGACCGATACGGCGTGGTGGGAGTGAACGGCGCCGGCAAGTCCTCGCTGTTTTCGGTGCTCCGCGGGCTACTGGCTGTGGAGGCGGGCAAGCTCAAGACCGGTAAGACGGTGCAGATCGCCTGCTTGTCGCAGGATCTGAGTGAGTTGCAGCAGGTCGCGGGGATGAGCGTGATCGACGCCATCACCTCGGTGCGTTCGTTCACCACGATCGGCGGCAAAGAGGTCTCGGCGTCTCAGCTGGCGACGCGGTTGGGCTTCACCGGGGGGCGGCAGCAGTCCCGAGTGGCCGACCTGTCCGGAGGGGAGCGGCGGCGGTTGCAGTTCGTCCGACTGCTGATGGATGAGCCCAACGTGCTGATGCTCGACGAACCCACCAACGACCTGGACATCGAGACGTTGACCTCGATGGAAGATGTCCTCGACGGGTGGGCTGGAACCCTGCTCGTTATCTCGCACGACCGCTATCTGCTGGAGCGCATGACGGATCGGCAGATGGCGATGCTCGGCGACGGGTCGCTGCGTGACCTGCCCGGTGGGGTGGAGCAATACCTCGCGCTGCGGCGCGCGATGGTGGCCGGTGGCCAACCAGCGGCTGCGGCATCCGGTGCCTCGGCACGCTCCTCGACGCCCCCGCACCCATCCTCGGGCTCGGCGAAGCGCCCGTCGTCGGCCTCGCCGACGACCTCATCTGGGCAAGCTCGGGAGGCCCGCAAGGCCGTCGAACGCCTTGAGCGCCAACTGGCGGCGGTGAGTCGGCGTGAAGGGCAGCTGCACGACAAGATGATCACCGCGGCCACCGACGCCGACGCCATGATGCAGCTCAGTGTCGAG
>JBASAZ010000041.1:0-12570 GCA_049650845.1 Ornithinimicrobium sp. | reverse complement strand
TCGTGCGGGCCGAGCTCGGCACGCTCATCGCACGGTGTCCAAGGCGGCGTTCTCGCTGCGGATGCGCACGCCCAAGAGCCAGGCGTTCAACCCGGTGAAGACCGACGCCGTGATCCACGCCGAATGCACCAGCGGCAGGGCAATCCCCTCCAACACCACCGCGACGTAGTTGGGGTGCGGAATCCACCGGTAGGGTCCGCGTCGCACCAGCGGGATGCCTGGGGTCACGATGACCCTGGTGTTCCAGGCTCTGCCCAGCGTGAGGATGCACCACCAGCGCAGCACCTGAGCGGCCACCACCAGGCCCAGCATCGGCCAGCCGAGCCACCCGAGGAACTCTCGACCGCTCCACCAGGCCTCGGTCAGACACCCCACCAGCAGCGCGGTATGCAGCACCACCATCGGAGGGTAGTGCCCGCGGCCGTATTCGACGCCGCCGCGGGCAAAGGCCCAGGCGGCGTGGCGCTTGGACAGGACCAGCTCTGCGACTCGTTCGGCGGCCACGAGGGCCAGCAGGACGGCATACCAGTTCAGTGAGTCCATCTTCTCAGGCCCTCGGGGCGCGCAGCAGAACCGTCTCCAGGCAGAATCCTGGACCCATCGCCATCATGACGCCCCACGACCCTGGCTCGGGCGGATGGTCGGCCAGGGTGTCCGCCAGGACGTGCAACACCGAGGAAGATGACAGATTGCCGATCGCGGCGAGCGAACGCCAGGTCACGCCGAGAGCGCTGGGCGGCACCTCGAGGGCCTCGGCCAGTGCATCAAGCACCTTGGGCCCTCCGGGATGAGCGACCCACCAGCCGATGTCGCTGCGGGACAGCCCGTGCAGCGCCACATGGGTATCGACGTCAGCGCGCACATGATCGCGCACCAAATCCGGCACTTCGGCACCGAGCACGATGCGCAGGCCGCTGGCGCCGACATCCCACCCCATCGCGCGCTCGGTCTGCGGATACATCCGGCTTCGGCTACTCACCACGCTCGGCGCGGGGGCAGCGTCCACCCGGTGATGCTTGGTGGCGGCCCGATCACCGAAGAGCACCACCGCGGCACCTCCGTCACCGAACAGCCCGCTCGCGATCAGATTAGCCATCGACGTGTCGTCCCGCTGCAGAGTCAAGGAGCACAGCTCGACGGAGAGCACGACCGCCACCTCGTCGGGATGACCGAGCAAATAGTCGTGTGCCCGGGCGATTCCGGCGGCTCCACCGACACAGCCCAGGCCAACGATCGGGATGCGTTTGAGGTCCGTGCGCAGGGGCAGTCGGGCGCATAACCGCGCGTCGAGCGACGGCACCGCCAGGCCGGTCACCGTCATCGAGATGATGACGTCAACGTCTTCGGGGCGCACCCCAGCTGCCTCCAGGGCAGTGCTCACGGCCCGCTCGCCGAGGTCGGTCGCGGCCTGGATGAAGGCGTCGTTGGCGCGGTCGAACGATGTGGTCGCGGCCGCGTATTCCTCGAGGTCAAGGGCCAGGTGGCGGTAATCCACCCCGGCGTTGGCGTGGATGCGAGCAAGCGTCGCCACCTTCTCGGCTGGCAGGCCCGCAAGATCGGCCAAGGTCTGCGTCAACTCCGCTTGGGCATATCGATGTTCGGGCAAAACCCCGGCTACTGCAGCGATGGTTGACACTCCGGAAGCCTACGAGCCGCCAGGAGCCGCTGCGCTTCGGGGCTGCCGCCGGATCGTGCTGGGCGCAGCCACGCCGGCACTGCTGCGTTCCGTGGCAGAGATCTTCGCGATGATGTTGAGAGACTTCGGCATGCTCTCGACTGCCCGCGGCCTCGTCCGATCGTGCCATCCCGGCCCGACGGCCGCCGTCACGGTGTTGGCCGCCCTATTGGCGCTCGCGTTCCACGCGCCCTGGCTCGTGTCGGCGGTCGTGGTGCTAGCCGTCTTCAGTGGGCAGTTGGTCATCGGATGGTCCAACGACCTGATCGACGCCGACCGGGACCGCGCCGATGCTCGGCTCGACAAGCCACTGGCCGGAGCGGAGGTCGCAGGCAGGTCGGTGCTGATGGCCCTCATCGGTGCCGCGGTGGTGTGCGTGCTGACCTCGCTCGCTCTCGGCTGGCCGGCCAGCGGCATCCATCTGGTCCTCCTCGTGGGCTCGGGGCTGGCCTACAACGCCGGCGTGAAAGCGACGATCTGGTCGTTCGTGCCGTATGCAGTGGCGTTCGGGTCCTTGCCGGCCGTGGTGTGGTTCGCCGCGGCTGAGGGCGCAGTCGGCCGGACCGGCGGGGGCTCCATCCCGGTCAGCGGGGCGCCTCCGGCGTGGATGCTCCTCGTCGGTGCCCTGCTCGGTGTGGGTGCGCACCTGCTCAACGTGCTGCCCGATCTCGCGGCCGATGAGCGTCACGGCATACGGGGGTTGCCGCACCGACTGGGTCAGCGCCACACCCAACGTCTGGCACCGGTGTTGTTGGGTGCCGGAACAGTGATCGTGGTGTTGGCCCCGGCCGAACCCGTGAAGTGGTGGGGATGGGTGATCCTGGGATTGACCGGACTCTTATCCGCCGTAGCCGCTCGGGGAACCGGCACGACGCCATTCCGAGCCGCCATCGTCTTGGCCCTGCTGACGGCGGCGACCCTGGTGATGAACTCAGCGGGGTGAGTCGGCTCCCGATCCTGTTCTCGCGGTGCTGGTCTCGCGGTGCTGGTCTCCCGATGCTGGTCCCGGGTCGTCGCGGGTGCCCGTGGTCACCAGGAGAGGTTGAGTGCCGACGACACGCCGACCGTATCGGCTGGCGGATGCACGTGCGCGCCTCAGCCGGTCTGGACCGGCGCGTCGCCAGGACGATCGCACGTCGACCGCAGGATCGAACAGGACGATCGCACGTCGACCGCAGGATCGAATGGGGACTGCAGGATCGAATGGGGGACTGCAGGGCGCAGTCACAGCTGTGTCGCGGGGGACCGTGACTGTAGCGCGGCGGGCGTGACGGCTCTGCCGGGTTCGCTGTGGTCAGGCTTCCTCGTGCGGTAGCGGGTAGTCACTCTGCAGGGACGGGTAGTAGTCCTCCCATGCCGCATCAGGAGCCCCTCCGGCGATGACAGCTCCGAGGCGGTCGAGATAGAAGTGCCAGCCGGGGCCGACGCTGGTGGCGTCGTAGGGCTCAGCCATTCGATGGGTGAAGACCAGCTGCGTCCCGGATTCGGTCACCGCCAACTGCATGGTCAAGAGCCAGTTGCCGTCGGGCGTCGGTGTGTCGATGACCAGCCGCCGCGGGGGGTCACACTCGAGGATCGCGACGTTAGTCGGGACACCGTCGGTGTCCTCGGTCATCAGGAACTGCACGGTCCCGGTGGCCGGATCGCCCGTGACTTCACCGATCCATCGCGCTACCCGAACGGGCTCGGTCAGCGCAGCCCAGACCTCCTCAATGGGCGAGTCATAGGTCCGGACGAATTCGAGTCGCAAGCCTTCGTGGTCCCGCAGGACCTGTCCGCGAGGGGTGGTCACGCTCATGGTGTGTTCCTCTCTCGGCGGCCACGCCGAATCTCGGTATCCAGGGCATCCAGGCGTTGGGCCCAGAAGTGTCGGTAGGGCTCGAGCCAGGCATCGAGCTCGGCCAAAGGTCGAGCATCCAGGGCGTAGATGCGTCGCTGCCCCTCAACCCGCGAGGTGACCAGACCGGCGTCCCGCAGCACGCGAAGATGCCTGCTGACCGCAGGCCGGCTGATCGGGAAATGATCACCGAGATCCCCGGCCGCGGCCTCACCGTGACGCAAGAACTCGAGGATCTGGCGCCGCGTAGGGTCCGCGACCACGGCAAGAGCTTCCATCGTCAATGTGTAACACGAAAGTTAATTAACACGCAAGTTACATGTCGTAGCAGTCGACGGTGCCCGCCGACGGCCGATCGTCGGTGCGGGGGACCGATCGTGACTTATGGTCTGTGCGGGCGACCGCCCGTGAGCGGGTAGGTTTTGCGCTGATGCTCATCACCCTGCTCCTGTCCATCGTGGTCGCGCTGATCATGCTCTCGACCATCCGGTTCTGGGGACGTCCGCCCGCGATGAACCGCGTGCTGGTGGTCACGGCGCTCGGAGCCTTCGCCTGCCTGATGGTGATCCGCACGGTCGGTGCGCTCACCGGACCCAACGGCACGCTCTTCTGGAGTGGGATCGCGGTCCTGTTGATCAGCTTGTGGTTGCTCAAGACGGGCAGGGACTACACCAAGCCGTCCAAACGGCGCTGATCGCCGGCCACGGCGGCGATGGGTGCAGCGGCAGGGGTGCCGGATCCGTCGCGCTTGCCCGAAGCCTCGGGCAGGTCGACCGGCACACCGTTCGCGGAGGCGGCCCGCGCCGGGCTCGGGCCGGCCCACCCAAGGATCAGCGCATCCTCTCCCCGCACAAAACGATGACAGCGCACCCCAGCGGTGCCCCGCCCCTTGGTGGGATATTCGGAGAGGTCCGTAACCTTCACCGACCCCGTCTCAGTGCCGGGCAGCGCGCCGCTGGCCCCCGCCACCGTCACCACGACCGCGTCGCGCTCCTCGGTGACATCGACCCCGGCACGGCGTCCCCCCGTGGCGCCACCATCGACATCACCATCACCATCACCATCAACGTCGACGGCGACATCGACGGCGGCGAAGCCGATCACCGAAGCGGGCGCACTCAGCTTCATCCCGGCCATCCCACCACCGGCGCGGCCCTGCGGCCGGACCAACGCGGCGGCATACGTCAGCAGGTTGCCGTCGCTGGAGAAGAACACGAGCTGCTCGAACCCCGTGCGCAGTTCCACGGCGCCGATCACGGCGTCCCCGTCCTTGAGGTTGATGACCTCGAACACCTCACGGTTGCTCGGATAGTCGGGATTGACCCGCTTGACGATGCCCTGCCGGGTGGCCAGAGCCAGACCATGCTCGGCCGGGGGACCGCTGAGCGAGCAGAGCGCCAGGGGCTGCTCACCCACCGCCAGGTCCACGAATGCGGCTAGCGGCGTCCCGCCGGACAGGCTGGGTGAGCCGTTGGTCGGCGGCAGACTCGGCAGCTCCAGCACCGACAAGGTGTGCACCCGCCCGGTCGAGGTCACCAACCCGACGGTGCCGCGACCCGTGGCGAGGACCTGGGAGATGAGCACGTCGTGCTTGCTGCGGGCGCCCCCGCTGCCGAGTGCTTCGTCGCTGCTGGTCCTGGCCAACAGGCCGGTGTTGGACAGCAACACCCGGCATGGGTCGTCCGGCACCTCCATCGGCGTCTTCGCGCTGGTGCTCGCCGCGGCTCCGGAGACGCTCGCGCCGCTCGATTCGAGCAAGACGGTTCGCCGGGGTGTGCCGTGCTCTCGCGCCACCGCCGCCAACTCATCGGACACCGTCTGCAGCAACAACGTCTCGTCCTCCAGCAAGGCGCGCAGGGTGGCGATGTCGCGCTCCAGATCCTCGCGTTCGGTCTCCAGCTCGATCCGCGAGAACTTCGTCAACCGCCGCAGCTGCAGATCCAGGATGTAGGTGGCCTGCACGTCGGAGAGGTCGAAGATCGAGATCAGCCGCTCCTTCGCCGCCGCCACGTCGTCGCTGGAGCGGATGACCTGGATGACCTCGTCGATATCGGCGATGGCGATCAACAGGCCGAGCACCAGGTGCAACCGGTCCTCCTTGCGACCCAACCGGTACGTCGTCCGCCGACGCACGACGTCGACCCGGAAGTCGACATACACCTGCAAGAGGTCACGCAACCCGAGGGTGCCGGGCCGGCCGTCCACGAGGGCCACGTTGTTGATGCCGAACGAGTCCTGCATCGGCGTCATCGCAAACAGCCGCTCGAGCACCGCCTCAGGATTGAAGCCGTTCTTGACCTCGATCACCAGCTGCATGCCGGTGGTGCGGTCCGTCAAGTCGTTGATGTTGGAGATGCCCTGCAACTTCTTCGACAGCACCAGCTGCTTGACCTTCTCGATCACCTTCTCCGGACCCACGAGGTAGGGCAGCTCAGTGACCACGATGCCCTTGCGCCGTGGCGTCAGATTCTCGATCCGGGCACTCGCACGCGTCTTGAACGAACCCCGCCCGCTCTCATACGCCTCGCGTATGCCGTCAAGGCCGACGATCGTGCCTCCCGAGGGCAGGTCGGGGCCGGGGACGAAACGCATCAGGTCATCCAGGGTGGCTCGGGGATGGGCGATCAAGTGTCGCGCGGCACCGATGACCTCCACCAGATTGTGCGGTGCCATGTTCGTGGCCATTCCGACCGCGATCCCTGCGGCGCCGTTGACCAACAGGTTCGGGTAGGCCGCCGGCAGCACGTCGGGCTGCATCAGCTGGTCGTCGTAGTTGGGGACGAAGTCGACGGTTTCCTCGTCCAGCGACCGGGTCATGAGCAGCGCGGCCAGCGACATTCGGGCCTCGGTGTATCGCGAGGCGGCCGGGCCGTCGTCGAGGGAGCCGAAGTTGCCGTGTCCATCCACCAGCGGCAGACGCATCGTGAACGACTGCGCCATCCGAACCATCGCCTCGTAGATCGCGAGATCGCCGTGCGGGTGGTACTTACCCATGACTTCACCAACGACCCGCGAGCACTTGACGTGGGCCCGGTCCGGCCGCAGACCCAACTCGGACATGCCGAACAGGATGCGGCGCTGCACCGGCTTCAAGCCGTCGCGTGCGTCCGGTAGGGCCCGCGAGTAGATGACCGAGTAGGCGTACTCCAGGAAAGCTCCCTGCATCTCGTCCTCGACGTCGATGTCGATGATCTTCTCGGTGAAGTCACCAAGATCCTCAGGGGTGGAGCGGGACCTGCGGGCCATGCGGGACGCTTTCGTCGGTGGTCGGGCATCGGGAAGCGGCTTCGGGACGGCCGCGATGCGCCCTGATCGTATGCCGAGTGCTACCCGGTGGCCGCCGGAACACGCGGTGCCGCATCGGTCCGGCGGTCTGGCTCGCCGCTCGTCGAAGGACCGCTGAGCGGGAGGCGGGTCCGGGCGCGGTCAGCTCCTCATCATCGCTCTATCTCACGTGATCGGCGTCACGGGCATCGCTGCTGCGTTGTGGGCGACACCCGATGTCGTGCTCGCGCTGGTGGGTCGCTCCCAGGCCACACCGAAACGCCCGAAGTGAGCCACCTGGGCCAGCGGTCGTCGACCACGGCGCAGACTCGGGGACCGTACGTCGGGCAACGGGTAGCCCAAGGCCACGACCCCAACGATGCGCCGGTCAGCGGGAATGCTCAGAGCCTGCGCGACCGTGCCGATCCGCGCTGCGGGGACACCGAAGAACAAGCCGCCGAGCCCAGCGTCCACCCCGGTCAACAGCATCAGCAGCGCGGCCATCCCGGTGTCGACGTCCCAGTAGGGGATGGGCCAGGGATCGGCGGCGGCGGAGGTGGCGGGTCGGGCCGACTTGTCGGGCTCGGCATACCGTCGGTAGTAACGCTGCGGGTCCGAGCAGCAGACGACCAGACAGGGTGCTGCGCTGACCCCGCGCAACCAGCGGTCCGGTTGGGGGGCGGCCGGCGACGTGTTGCCTCCCCTCTGAGGTGGGTCCGGTGGGTCGGGTGGGTCCGGTGGGTGCGGGGTGGCGGCGGCCCAGAACGTGGCTCGATCGGCAGCGTCGGTCAGCACGACGAAGTCCCAGCCCTGGCTGAAACCCGCCGAGGGTGCTCGGGTTGCCGCGTGCAGGGCGCGGTCCACGATGTCCACGGGCACTGCTCGGTCCGGGTCGAAGGTGCGCACCATTCGTCGAGTTCGCAGCACCTCGGCCAATTCCATCGGTCCATCGTGACAGGACGCAGTGAGCAGACACAGTGACCGGACACAGTGACAGGACTCAGTGACAGGACTCAGTGACAGGACTTGAGTGACCAAGTTCAGTGGCCAGGCACAGTGACCGGACGCAGTGGCCAGACACAGTGACAGGACTGAGTGACCAAGCTCAGTGACCAGGCCATCGATGGACTGGGCACCGGCGTGAAATGCTGGAGCGTATGGATCCGTCCCAGGACCTCCCGCCCGGCTATCGACGCGCCTGGGAAGCCGACGTTGTCCTGAGCGACGGGTCCATTGCGCTGGTGCGTCCGATCATCCCCTCGGACACCGATGGGTTGCATCGCTTCCACGCGGGCCAGTCTGCGGAGTCGGTCTATCTGCGGTTCTTTGCGCCGCTGCCTCGGCTCAGCGACAAGGACGTGCACCGGTTCACTCACGTGGACTACGACTCGCGCGTCGCGCTCGTGGTGTTGATCCACGACGAGATTGCCGGAATCGGACGCTTTGACCGGCTAGGTCAGGGAGAAGAGCACACCGCTGAGGTCGCCTTCAACGTCGCCGACGCCCACCGCGGTCGTGGCATCGGCTCGGTCTTGTTGGAGCATTTGGCCGACATCGGTTCACAGATCGGAGTGCGTCGTTTCTTGGCGGAGGTGCTCCCACAGAACCGCCGGATGCTGGGGGTGTTTCGGGACGCCGGCTACGAGGTGAGCCACGAGTTCGACGACGGACTGATCGCCGTGTCCTTCGACATCGAGCCCACCGATCGTTCGCGGGCCGTGCGGATGTCCCGAGAGCACCGAGCCGAGGGCCGCAGCGTTCGCCGGGTCCTCACTCCCTCCTCGGTCGCGGTGGTCGGCGTCTCCGCCGATCCCCGCTCGATGGGGACCAGGACGCTGAAGCACATCGTGGATGGGGGCTTCACCGGATCAATCCACGCCATCGGACGTAACGCTGCCGCCCGCGGCGAACCGGTCTGCGGCCACCCCGTGCTCGGCGCGCTGACCGACGTGGCTGAGCCCATCGACTTGGTGGTCATCGCCGTGCCGGCCGAAAACATCGTGCCGCTGATCGACCAGTGCAGTCAGGCTCAGGCCAAGGCCGTGCTGATCGTGTCCGCGGGCTTCGCCGAAGACGGCACGCCGCAAGGACAGGAACGTCAGGCGGCGGTCTTGGCCGCGACGCGCGAGCAAGGCATGCGCCTGCTGGGGCCGAACAGCTTCGGCTTCATCAACGCCGGTGAGTCGATCTCGTTGAACGCTTCCTTGTCGCCCCGCATGCCGCCCCTGGGACGGCTGGGGTTGTTCACCCAGTCCGGCGCCCTGGGTATTGCCCTGCTCGCGTCCACCGAACGCCGCAACCTCGGCATCTCCACGTTTGTCTCCGCCGGCAACCGATCCGACATCTCCGGCAACGACCTCATGCAGTTCTGGCTGGACGACGACGCGACCACGGCCGTCGGGCTCTACCTGGAGTCGATGGGCAACCCCCGCAAGTTCACCCGTATCGCTCGCAAGCTGGCCACCGTCAAGCCCGTCATCGTGGTCAAGTCCGGGGTCGTGTCGCGGCAGCTGACCCCGGGGCACAGTGTGCGCCAGACCCAGGAGCGTCCGGGGGCTTTTGCGGCCATGCTGCGTCAGTCCGGAGTGATTCGGGTCGAGAACACGCATCAACTCTTCGACGTTGCGCAACTGGTGGTGCACCAACCGCTGCCCGCGGGGCCGCGCGTCGCGATCGTCACGAACGCGCCTGCACTGGGATCGTTGGCCGCGGACGCCTGCGCCTCGTGGCGTCTCGACGTGGTCGAGGAGTCGGTGGCGGGGACCGCCTTCGATGAGCCTGCCCACTTCGGCGCGGCCGTCGGCGCGGCCCTGGACCGGCCGGATGTGGACTCGGTCGTGGCCTGTTTCGTGCCGCCGCTCGCCGACGCCGACGAACAGATCGCCCGTGAGGTGGCCGCCGCGGTGGCCGCCAGAGCCAAACCCTGCGTGGCCACCTTCCTCGCAGTCCGGGGCGCCCCGCGCGGGCTGCCGTGTTATCCGATGCCGGAGGACGCCGTGCGGGCACTCGCGGCGGCCACGCGCTACGCGCTGTGGCGCGCCCGCGATCGTGGTGTGCGGGTGGCGCCGGACGGACTCAACCGACGGACCGCGCATGACGTGGTCGAGAGTTTCCTCGCCCGTCACCCGGACGGGGGTGTCCTTGATCAGGACCAGGCCCAGAGCCTCTTGACCGCCTATGGCATCGACCTGTGGCCGATCTGTCCGGTGGCCAGCGCCAAGGAAGCCAAACGGGCTGCCGCAGCGGTCGAGGGGCCTGTCGTGCTCAAAGCGATCCACGAAGACCTGCGCCACGAGCCTGGTCGGCGGTGGGTGCGGATGAACCTTGCCTCGGGATCGGCGACGGCCTCCGCCTTTGAGGAGCTCACCGACACCCTGGCCCAGATGCCCGGGGGACGGCCACCGGACCTCGCGGTCCAGGCGTTGGCCCCGAACGGCACCGCGGTGGAGATCAGTACGGCCGAGGACCCACTCTTCGGTCCGGTGGTCAGTTTCGGAGTAGCCGGGGTGCCGACCGAGTTGCTGTCCGACGTGGCGCACCGATTTCCGCCGCTACGCGCCGGAGACATCGAGGACATGGTCTCCGGCATCGGTGCCGCCCCGTTGCTGCAGGGATATCGGGGTGCTGAGCCCGTCGACCTGCCGGCTCTGCACGACCTGATCGCCCGAGTCTCGGTGTTGGCAGATGACCACCCGGAGGTCGCGTTGATGAATCTCAACCCCGTCATCGCCCATGCCGACGGCGTTGCGGTCCTCGGGGCGCGGGTTCAGGTGGCGCGAGCCCAGCAACGCACGGATACCGGTCGTCGCTCGCTGAATCGATAGGATCCAGGACGCTGGGACGGAGGCTGTTCGCCCGGGAACCGGGGCAGAGGATGCAAAGATGAACAGCATGCCCCGATCCAGTTCGCGTTCCGTGCTCCCCGATGCGTTGCGTATCGACATCGAAAACGCCGGCTACCTGCCCGCTGTGGTCGATGACGTGGTGGCAGCATCCGTGGGTGCCGATCCTGTCGTGGCCCACCTGGTCCACCAGGAGATGACGTTCGACGCCGAGGCAGTGCGCCGTCACATGACTGTCCTGGTGCTCACCGAGCATCGGTTGGTCATCGGTCACGCCGACGACCACGAGTCCGACCAACCGGATCACCAGCACATGGCCACTGTCACCACCGAAGTCGTCCCCCTGCGAGCGGTGCGCGGAGTGATGGTCACCCACGTCATACCCGAGCCGGAGAAGTATGCCGGCGGTCTGGGAGGGCGGGCGGCCACGCTGACTCTCGGCTGGGGAGCGGTCTCTCGCGTGGACCTGGTTCCGGCCGTGTGTGGCGATCCGCAGTGCGAGGGCGACCATGGATACGAGGGCAGCGTGGCCGGGGACGACATCTCGCTGCGGGTGGCCGCGGACTCCGAGGGGGAGCACGCCTTGGCCAATGCCCTGGACTTTGCCGCTGCGTTGTCCTCGCGGCTAGGGCGGTGAAGGCGGCGCCCGGGTGGAGCCCCCCGCCGTATGCTGTTTCGCTGATCGACGTCATTCCGGCGGTGCTGGCCTCCATGGCTGTCCCGCTGCCGGTGGGTGGTGGCGCCTGGCGCACCCCGGTGGTCACGCTCCCGCCTACTCGCAACGCTGTCGTCGCGCTGGTCGACGGCTTAGGCGCCCGGCAACTGAGCCGCCGCAGTGGCCACGCCCCGTTCCTGCGGACCCTGCACCAACCGGTCGAGCAGATGCGCAGCGAGTTCCCGTCGACGACGGCCACCAGCCTGGCCAGTTTTGGCACCGGACTGCGGTGCGGTCAACACGGCCTGATCGGGACCCTCGCCCCGGTGCCTGGTGCCGAACGGCTCTTCAGTCATTTGTCCTGGGATGGTGGGCCGGACCCGTTGGCCTACCAGCCTGCACCGACCCTGTTCAGCCAGGCCGCCGCCGCGGGTGTCGCGGTGACCACCGTGTCGCGAGCCTCCTTCGCCAACTCGGCGTTGACCCAGGCGGCGCTACACGGCGGCGAGTTCGTCGGTGCCGGCACGGCCGATGAGCGAGTGGACGCCACGGTCGCCGCACTGACCGCGGATCCCGGCCCGGCGTTGGTCTACCTCTATCTCGACGAGGTTGATAAGGCAGGTCACGTGGACGGGCCGCAATCGTGGCAATGGGGTGAGGCAGTTGAGACCGCCGACCGGACGCTGCGGGATATCGCCGACCGACTGCCGGCCGGTACCTCACTGACCATCACTGCGGACCACGGCATGATCGAGGCCCCACATGCTGACCGGTACGACCTCGCCCACGAGCCCGAGCTCGACGAGGGCGTCGTGATGCTGGGCGGCGAGCCCCGAGCCGGCCACGTCTTCTGTCGCGCCGGCGCTGAGGCGGACGTCCTCGGCCGGTGGACCGACATTCTGGGGGATCGGGCGGTGGTCCGCACGCGTGAGGACGCCGTCGAGGCCGGCTGGTTCGGTGCCGTGCGGCCGGAGGTCATGTCCAGGATCGGTGATGTCGTGACCGCGATGACGGGCCAGTTCACCGTGCTGGATTCCCGTGTCTCCCGGGCCGGGTTCTTGGCGCTGGTTGGCCATCACGGCTCAATGAGTGATGACGAAACGCTGGTGCCCCTGTTGCATCAGGGCGCCTAAGCAGGATCAGGAGTCTGGGTCCGTAGACTTCGGACGTGGCCGAGCTCATCTTCTTCACCGGGACAATGGACTGCGGCAAGTCCACCCTGGCGCTGCAGATGAACCACAACCACGCGGCCCGCGGCCGTCACGGACTCATCTTTTCGCGCTACGGCCGAGCCGGC
>JBASAZ010000040.1:0-1518 GCA_049650845.1 Ornithinimicrobium sp. | reverse complement strand
ATGATTTTAGCCATCAACAGCGCACCGGGGGCGGCCATGAAGCTGGCCGCGATCAGATATTCCAGCGGCGCGCCGAGCAAGGAATAGCCGACCAGCACCGAA
Source organism: Ornithinimicrobium sp. (assembly GCA_049650845.1). Lineage (GTDB taxonomy): Bacteria > Actinomycetota > Actinomycetes > Actinomycetales > Dermatophilaceae > Ornithinicoccus. The sequence goes on along the minus strand of JBASAZ010000040.1, from coordinate 1,416 downwards.
CCGGCCACCGTCGAGAGCCCACCGACCATCACCGCGAACAGGCCCGATCGCGTCAGCCCCTTGATGTACGGGCGGATCACCAGGGGCGCCTCGGTCTGACCGACGAAGATGTTGGCGGCCGCGTTCACCGACTCGGCTCGGCCGGTCCCGAGCAAGCGCTGCAGACCGCCGCCCAGGAAGCTGACCACCTTTTGCAGCACGCCCCAGTGATAGAGCACCGCGGTGAGCGAGGCGAAGAAGATGATGACCGGCAGCACCTGAAAGGCGAAGACCAACCCGTTTTCGGGTAGCGCCGGCCCGAACACGAACTGAATGCCCGCTCCGGAGGAGTCAATCACGGCCTGGACGCCAGCCGACGTCTTCTCCAAAGCCCACTGGCCCGTCGACCAATAGAGGACCAGCACCCCGAAGCCCAGCTGCAGGGCGAAGGCGGCGGCCACCGTGCGAAGCCGAATGGACCGACGATCGCTCGAGAGCAACACCGCCAGCAACAACAAGACCGCCATGCCTCCGATACCCCACAGAACGTCCACGTGATGCTCCTTCTCGCCGATGGAGTGCACACGCTAGCGGCCCGGCACGCCTGAAGGGTAGGTCCGCGCTGCCCGCGCCGGTGTGGCGCCGGCGGCGTCGAGGGGTTCCCGCGCGGTGCGGGGGTGGCAGCATGTGGCCATGCAACGCACCGTGACCGCGAACATCACCGCCACCATCAACAGCCCCGCCGAGCTTGCCCTGAGTGTCGTCGTCGCCCGCAGCGCCGACCCGGTCGAAGAGGATCTGAGCGTGACCGTCGACGGCCACGAGCTCGACGTCACCGAGGTGGCGGGTTCTGGATCTGCCCGGTGGCATCTGCTCAGGGATGTCCCGGTCGGTGACTTCGTGCTCGACTACCGCGCAACGGTGGCCAGCGGCGGGCAGGCGCAGGAGCTCAGCCCCGGCGAGCGGATCAGCTATCTACGACCCAGTCGGTATGCCGACGTCGACCGGCTGGAGGGGACGGCGCGGGCGTTGTTCCCACACGGTGGGGACGGCGAGGGCGGCGAAGCGGGCCTGCTGCGCGCCGTCACGGACTACGTCGCCGAGCACACGGCATACATCATCGGTTCCTCCCGCGTGACCGACGGGGCGAGCCACACCTACGTGGCTCGCGCCGGCGTGTGCCGTGACTTCGCTCACCTGACGATTGCCCTGCTGCGCGCGTTGGGCGTCCCGGCCCGGATGGTCAGTGCCTACGCGCCGGGGCTGCAGCCGATGGACTTCCACGCAGTGGTCGAGGCACACGTCGACGCTGCGTGGCACGTCGTGGACCCCACTCGGCTCGCCCCGCGCAGCTCGTTGGTGCGGATCGCCACCGGGACCGACGCCGCCGAGACCGCGTTCATGACGACGCACTACGGGAGAATGAAGTTTGGCACG
>JBASAZ010000039.1:0-3769 GCA_049650845.1 Ornithinimicrobium sp. | reverse complement strand
GGCCGTCGTCCTGACGCGGGCAAGGTGTGACCGAGCGCCTAGGTGCTTTACCCAGGCAGGTCGATGAAGTCTCTGAGCGCTGTATCGAACTTCTCGGGTGACGGTCCAGTGCGGCCCGGTACAGGAGCTACGTCCCGATGCGGTTGTGAGCGCCGACGCCGTGCCACAGGAGGCTCCTCGCCCTCCAGACTGGGGCATCTCAGTCAGGGTCGATCATCTTCGAGACTACCCATCGGTGCTTGCCGATCATCCGATCGCGGGTGAAGCCGAGCTGAACGAAGGTAGACAGTGCGCCGTGGAAGAGGAATCCTGCTGGCACTGCACCGGCGGGCTCGGGGTACCCCTCGACGCGTCCGCCTCCCATCGCTGCGATGAGCTCGAGTGCTCCAGCGAGAGCATCAGTGGCAACTCCGTGTCGACGGTGGCCGGCCCGCACGTAGTTGCAGCCAATGCGCCAGTCAGGGAGCGCGGCTTTTCGAGTCTTCTCGTACTCGCGGCGGTTCTTGATCCGCACGACCTCGTCGGATGGCCCAAACTGGCACCAGCCGACACACAAATCGCCGTCGAACACCAATGCGGCGTGCGCGGTTCCGTCGAGCACCCGGTGGTGCTTGCGGTCGCGGTTCAGCGCGGCAGCATGCTTCGTTGGGCCCTCTTCGTGAAATCCGATGCAATAGCAGCCGCTGGGAAAGCCGTCGCTGTTGGCACACAACTCATCGAAGGCATCCCAGGTCGAAAGATCGAGCGCGCAGACACTGCGCCCACCCGTTCGAATGCCACGGTCCGGATTCATGGTCGTGCACCTCCACGGCGGTGTGGTTCGCTGACCAACTCGTCCCGGTGATCGCACGGGCTTGCTCCGCTCGGGGATCCGTAACCGGTGACGAGAAACGTCGATTCACGCACAGCCGGCTACTGACGATTGAGCAACCCTCCTCAAGTCAGCCACCGCAGCCCTTCAGCGCAACACGAAGACCAAGCGACGGCTACCTGGCAGAGCCTCGGAGATGCTCGATACGTAGCGACTCCAGTTCTTTGACGTCCGAGTTGCGGACGCCCCCTAAACTCACGGTGCTCCCGTCCGCCAATCCTGCCCGAGCCTGGATCGGCAAACGACCCGTACCGCTGCTGGCAATGCATGAGACCTCCTCCCAGGGCAGCGATCGAGTCCGCAGTGCGCCCACGACAGTTAAACCGTCAGATCCAGCGCGCGTCCGCTGACGGACGGCGGTCCATATAGTTGCCGCCACCACTGGATTGATGACCGCAGAGATCATGGTCCCAGTGGGCACATCGTCCGATAGGAGCAGCAAGTAGCCCAAGAAGAAAAGAGTCAGCAGAAACCACACCGGCACGAACTTTCGAAACCACGGCGGCGACGCCCACCAGGTTCGTTCCGACGCTCCTTCAACGGGTCGAGCCGGCGTGCCTTGAGCGGCCATCACGCCCCCTCCTCAAACGTCACACGGTCGCGAGTTGCGCGCTCCTTGTCCACTCCAGCACCAGCGAGACCGTGCCATACGCGCAGTTGTTGCAGTTGCTCCGCGTTGTGTCGCGCCGAGTAGGTGCGCAAGCCTCCCGTGGTCACCAGAGCAAGTCTATTTGCTTAGCACGGCAGGGCGCTGCCAAGGCCCTGGATCAAACACAGCAACAATCATCGCCCACTGCTGATCAACGCTCACCCCACAACCGGCAGCCAGTTTCGTACGGGGAGCCGCAGGGCCTCGACGCTCCCGTCCATTCCCAGTAGCGCTTCTACTGACCCGCCGTCACCAATTCAGGAACGGCGAACGGACCACGCCCCACGGTCCTGAGCGGCGCGGCGCCAGCGTCCCGCAGGGGTGTGGGATGCGGGACGACCGGCGCCGGGATGTGGTGCGGGTTTAGCGCGAAGTTGACGCTTCGGCGAGGCAGGCCTTGGCCTCGACCTGTTGCCTTCCGATGGCTCGGTAAACCGTCGAGCGTCCAACCCCGAACAGTTCGGCCACCTCAGCGGTGGTGTACTCACCGGAATGGATGAGTGAGACCAGGTGCGCTTCTTGACGGCGGTTCAATTTGGGCGACTTGCCGCGCAACCTGCCCTTCGCTTTGTCCCGCGTCAAGTAGTTGGCAGGATTTCTTTGGTTTGAAAGGTGGGGGTCTTGGGGTCGGCGAGGCCCAGGTGCACCTCCTGGGGCCGGTTCCAGGCGATGGCCTCGTGGGGCCGGATGGTGTTGTACTCCAACCGGTAGTCCTCGGCGTGTTCGGCGAGGGTGATGGCGTCGTCAATCTCGTCGATGAACAGCCGCTCGTACTTCAAGGTCCCGAAGCCGCGTTCGCGTGAGCCGTTCTGCCCGGGCGTGCGGACCCGGGTCCGGACGTGGTGCAGTTCGGGGTGTAGCTCGATGAAAGCCTCGAAGCGGAAGGACCGGAACGGACCGCCGTTGTCGGTCACAATCGTGACCACCGGCAGCACTTCACCGGTCTGCACATCGACCGGACAGAGGTCGGCCAGGGGGTGTCCGAACATCGCCTCGTAGTCCGCTAACGCGAGCTCGATGGCATCGATTGCGTCGTGCTGGTTCGCGGTCGGTGAGACGTGGAACGGGTGCTCGTACTTGGACCAGTAGTCACGACACCCGGCCAGTCGCCAGGTGCCGCCGGTGGTGGTCTCGAACTCGGAAAAGTCCAACTGCCACACCTGGTTTGCCCCGGTCGGCTCTGCGGCGAACGCGGCTTTCCGGCGTTCGGCTAGTTTGCGGCGTTCGCGCTGGTAGTGCGCGGGCAGGATCAGCCCCTCGTCGCGCAGCAGCCGCAAGATCGAGGCCTGCGACACGACGTGGCCCTCGTGGCGGACCATCGCCCAGACCTTGCGGTGTCCCCACGCCGGGTGCGCCACTGCGTGCTTGCGTGCCAACACCAGTGCGGCTGTTCGGGCCGGCCGTGGCCACGGGCCCTTGGCCTGATGGCCGGCGCGGGTCTTGGCCTGCCAACGCCGCCAGGTCCGCTCGGGCATGTCGATCAGGTGGCAGAACCTCGTGGTCGACATGCCCGCCTCCACGCGGATCACCTCGAGGTCCTCGAAGGGCCCAGGCGGCCCTCAGCTGACTTCTTCCACACCCGGATCTCGACCGCGGCCTCACCCAGGGCCTGGGTCAAGTCGGTGACCTCGGCCTCAAGCTGCTCCTCCCGGGTCGAGTGACCGGACTTGCCAGCCGACAAGGCGGTCTTGCCAGCTTCGAGGAAGTCGGCCTTCCAACGGCCGATGGACTGCTCGCTGACCTTCTCCCGCCGGGCTGCCTCAGCAACCGTGAGCTCGCCAGCGATCACGCTCAACACAACCCGTGTCTTCTTCTCCGCCGGAATCGATGGTGGTCTTCCCATATGTCTGACTCTCCTTCAGGACTGACTCAATCGTCCTGCCACTAAGTCTGACGCGCGACATGACCAGGGGCTTTCGTCCCTAACCTTCACCTCCCGCAACCTTCACCTCGGACGTCGGCCGTGATCTGCCGACAAGGACTTCGGCTAGCGGTGAGAGATATCCGGCTGAACGACGTCCGTGGCCCGGGCGAAGTGCCTCGCGTCGCCGAGTAGGTCGCCCGCGAGTCAATTGCTGTGCTCAGGCACGATCGACGCGGTCCCCCTCAATCCGCCGGGCCCGGGCATCGTCAGTATCCCTCTGGGTCTCCCTGCCCGGCAAGCGTTGTTCGCCACCATGGTGTTTCGATGAAGCCACGCTTGAAGGTGAGTAGTTCGCTGGCTGCTTCCCAGGTGCGAACCCCGGGCA
>JBASAZ010000038.1:0-1786 GCA_049650845.1 Ornithinimicrobium sp. | reverse complement strand
ATCGAGTCCGATGATCCGTGCGTCATCGATGCCGGTGCCTTGGCCCTGTTCGACTACCCACGCCCGGCGCCGACCCTGTTGACCCCGCATGCGGGTGAGTTGGCCCGACTGCTCACTCACTGGCCAGGTCACCAGGAGGTCAGCCGGGAACAGGTGGAAGCCGACCCCGTCGCCTGGGCCCACGCGGCCGCGCACGAGACCAGCGCCACGGTGTTGCTCAAGGGCGCCACCACGGTGATCGCCGATCCGGTTGAGGGTGTGCCGATCCGCGTCGTTGCCAGCGCCCCACCGTGGTTGGCCACGGCGGGGGCCGGAGACGTGCTGGCGGGTCTGTGCGGGACGCTCCTGGCCGCCGGCCTCTCGCCCCGAGATGCTGGCTCGCTGGCGGCGCTGGTGCACGGAGTGGCCGCGCACGACGCCAATCCGGGGGGTCCGATCCGCGCGCTCCGGGTCGCCCGCGGCATACCAAAGACCGTGGCCACCCTGCTGCAGCGTCGCTGACTCAGCCCGAGGAGGGCAAGGCGGGGTCGCGATCGTCGTCGGCGTGCTCGGGCAACGAGGCACGGGGGCCGTCCTCGCCACGCCCAACCGTCAAGCTGGTCACGACCACCGTGGTCAGGATGGCCACGATGACGACCAGCGACATCAGGGTGGGCACCGTCGGCACCTGCGGCCACACTTCGTGGGCCCAGTGCAGGCTGAGCTTCACGCCGATGAAGGCCAAGATCGTGGCCAGGCCATAACCGAGATGCGCCAGATGACCCAACGCGCCCTCGAGCACGAAGTAGAGCGCTCGCAGCCCCAGCAGCGCGAAAGCGTTGGTGACAAACACCAGGTAAGGGTCACCGGTGATGCCGTAGACGGCGGGCACGGAGTCGACCGCGAAGACCACGTCGGTGGCGAAGATCGCCACCACGACGAGCAGCAACGGGGTGACCATCCGCCGACCGTTCTCGACCACGGTCATCGCCGTCTCGCGATAGTCCTCGGTGACGGGGAAGAAGCGGCGGATGAGGCGCACCGCTTTGAGGTCGTTGACGTCGATGACGTGTCCACCACGCAGCGCGTCCCGCAGCACGCCGACCGCCGTGACCAGCAAGATCGCACCGAAGACGAGGAACATCCAGGTGAAGCTGGACAAGAGAGCGGCGCCGAGCGCAATGAAGATACCGCGCAGCACCAGCGCCGCTGCGATACCGAAGAGCAGCACTCGTTGCTGCAGCCGGCGCGGCACGGCAAACGAGGTCAAGATGAGAATGAAGATGAACAGGTTGTCGATCGACAGCGTCTTCTCCACCAGATAGCCGGTGTAGTACTCCAGCCCGCGGTCCCCGCCGTGCGCTTGCCAGACCCACAGACCGAAGGCCAACGGCAGGGCGATGTAGAACAACGACCACAGCACGGCTTCGCGCATCCCGACCTCGTGCGGTTTCCGGGTGATGAAGAAGTCGAGGACCAACAGGGCCACGACGGCCCCGAGAGTGGTCGCCCACAGCCCGGGCGTGCCGATGGTGCTGGTGGTGTCCAGCGGGCCAGCCACGACCGGGCCGAGCTCCGCCCCGATCGGATAGGCCGCAACAGACGGGGTCGCTACATCAAGGAACGTCGAGAGGGACATCGGAACAGACTCCTCATAGGAGAACTCGGATGAGGTCTCCTTCACCTACGGGCGACCGCAGGCGCGCACCGGGAGATCGCTGGGGATCTCGTATTGACCGATGCAACGTTAGGGAAGTACTCCCCTCAGCGGCTAAGGATACGGCCTGTCGGGGTCAGCGCCACCATC
>JBASAZ010000037.1:0-14965 GCA_049650845.1 Ornithinimicrobium sp. | reverse complement strand
ACCTCGATCGGGTGGGGCCAGGTGACCTCATTGGTCAGGCAGACCTCATACGTCTCCCCGGCCCGGATGGCCTCTTGGGCCTGCTGGATCAGGCGTCGATACTGCGCCTCGGTATGCCGTCCGGCGGTCGCGACGACGTGGTCGTGGCCGCCGTGTCCTGGGCGGTGCTCCGCCGGCTGCTCAACCCTTCCTGGGACTGTGCGTTCGGACGCACTGGCCTGCGCCGCGACGATGCCGGCCACCTCCTGCAGCCACCGCTCCTGCTCGGCCCAGGCCGCATCCGTGTGCAGCGCCAGGGCGTAGACCGCTTGGCTGGCGTGATCGATCACCACCGCACGATCGGCGAAGATGAGCCACGCGTCGGGCCGCGGTGAGACGTGGGCCTGCGATCCCCCGGTCTCTGCTTTCACCTCGTAGCCCACGTAACCCGCGAACCCCGGACGGAAGTCGAAGGGCAACGCGCCATCACCGTCGAGGTCCGGCGGTTCCGCCAGCCGCACCCGGGACAGCAGGACATCGAGGTTGTCGAACAGCGCCCCCGGCAGGTGCTCGCCGGTGGACAGCCGCGATCCGTGGCCGACGCGGTGGTGCACGGTGAACGACAACGGGCCGCTCCCGTCGGCGAAGACCGACACGCCTGCGCCATCCGAGGAGTCCAGCCAGACCGATTCCTCGGGGTGGGCCTCGCCTGTGCGAGCGCCGGCTCGCCGCAGCTCGGCCAACGCCTCGTGCATCCCCCACGGATCCACCGCTGCGGCCCAGCGGCGCACCGACAGGCGCAGAGGCACCGCCTGCTCGACGGAGCTGGGACCGTGGTTCACCCCCTCGTCGACCGCTGGCCGGGGCACGGGCCGGAAGGTGAGCGGGATCCCCGCTTCGGCGAAGAAGTTCCGCACGAGCCGTTCGCCGTGTTCGGTCAGCACAGACTCGGGGTGGAACTGCACGCCCCACTGCCCGGCCGCGGGATCGGCCAGACCCATGATCGCCCCGTCGTCGTCGGCCCACGCCGTGGCGAACGGGCCCGTGCCGGCATCGCCGGTGGGCAGGCAGGGATCCACCGCAAGGGAGTGATAACGCACCACGTCGAACGGCGACGGTAGGCCGGCGAAGAGGCCGGTGGCGTCGTGGGTGACGCCGGAGACGATCCCGTGCCGGGGTTCGACCATCCGATCCACCCCGTGTCCCGCGGCGTGCGCGATGCCCTGATGCCCCAGACACACCCCCAGCACCGGCACCTCCCGTTGGGCCAGCGCCTGGCGCGAGATGCCCATGTCGGTGTCCACCCGGGGGCTGCCCGGACCGGGGCCGACGACGATGGCGTCATAGTCCCGCCACCACGGCGAGCCCGGGACCACCGGATGATCGTGACGCCACACGGTCGGCGCGGCCCCCAGCACGCGGTGCAGCAGGTCGGCCACGTTGAAGGTGAAGCTGTCGACGTTATCGATCAGCAGCACGCGAGCCGGACGTTCCACCGAAGCATTCTCGCTCACCGCCACTGTCCACAGTGGAACCGTCAGTCCACCCGAACCGTCGCACCAACATGATTGACTGCATACCGCCTGTGGGTGCTCACCCGCTGGTTCATCCAGGCCACGAGGGGATCACGTGAGTAGAGCCGAGGATTTCATCACTGCAGCGAAGCACTACGCATCCGGCAGCGACGTCCGCGAGGCGGTCGGATCGATGGCCGGTGGGGCGGCAGCGCAACAAGGTCGCTCGCCCCGTGAGTCCCCCTCGGACCAGAGCGGGGGGTCCGGCCGCCGTCAGTCCACCGAGGACCAGGACGCCTTCGCGCTGAACGCGCGTGACTTCCCCGCCGCCCGCGACCAGAGTCGCGCTGCCGGGACCCGCATCCAGTCGGCGTCGGTCTCGCTCAACGACGCGGCCGAGCACCTGAGCCGCAGCTACTACGAAAACGGCCAACACGGCCCGGTGCACGTCATCACACCGATGGTGATGCCCAAGGGCCGCCGGTTGCGGATGATCCTGCCCATCCTGCTGCTGACCATCCTCGGCGTGGTGGGTGGAGTGGTGCTGCTGCCGACCGACGGCTTGAGCTCGGCGATCTTCGGACCGCACTACTGGGTCCTGGTCCTGGTCTTTGCGGCGTTCGCCTGGTGGCGCCAGGGCATGGTCATGGTGCCCGAGGGGTGTGTGGCCCTGATCTCCCGCTTCGGCAAGGTCGAAGCCGAGGTCGGACCCGGCCGGGTCACCCTGCTGAACCCGTGGAAGCGGGTGTCCTACATCATCAACGTGACCCGCGAATACCCGTTCAACGCCCCGATCCGCCAGGCGCCCACCAAGTCCGGGGTGCAGGCCTCGGTGGACCTCTTCCTGCAGTTTCGGATCGTCAACGCCCGCGAGTTCGTCTTCGTGCTCGGCGCAGTCCAGGGTTTCCAGGACAAGCTCAACAACGCGATCTCGGAGACCACCCGCTCGTTGATCTACGAGCAGGAAGCCTCCGGGATCTACGACCTCGTCGGCGAAAGCACCGCCAAGCTGCTGGAGCAGCTGAACGCGCAGTTCGCTCCGGCCGTCGAGCTGACCACAGCCAACATCACCCACGCCGAGCCGGCCAACCAGGAATACCGGATGGACCTCGCGGCCCCCGAGATGATCCGGGTCGCCAAGGAGGCCTACACCTACGAATACGAACTGCAGCTGCGCAAGGAACAGAACGACGGCGACCTCAACAAGGACCTGGCCTCGCTGAACGAGACGTTGTCGGCCATCCAGGCCGACATCGCCCGCTATCAGGCCCAGATGGACACCGCGTTGGAGCGGGAGACCAACCGGGCCGACTCGCTCGCCCGGCAGCGCTTCGTCGAGGCCGAATCCTCGGCCAACGCGAATGCCGCGCTGCTGGAGGCGCAGGCGTTGGACATCCGCGCGGTCAGCGCCGCGCTGGCCCCGGAGATCTTGGACTACCGCTACCAGCAGGACATGCTGGGTCACCTGGAGTCGTTGGCCTCATCTCTGCCGCAGATCGTGCGCATCGGTGGTGACTCCGAGGGCGTGGACTTCTTGCAGGTCGCCCGCCAGCTGATCGGAGACACCGACACCCCACTGTTCTCCGATGCCGACATGGACGCGATTCGCTCCCGCAAGGGCGCCATCGAGGAGCGAGTGATGAGCCGCAAGGCCGACATCGCCCACCTGCTGCAGCCGCCGGAGGAGACCAAGGTCGAGATCGTGCCGGAGTCCGATGCCTCAGCCGAACTGCCTGGCGAGGACCGGATGGAAGCGATCCGGCGCTCGGTGGCAGCCGACGGCGCCTCGTCCACCGACAGCGCATCGTCCGGCGACAGCGCATCGTCCACCGACGGCGCCTCACCCGGCGACAGCTCACAGAACGGCCCACCGGACGCAGCGTCCCGCCACGCAGTCACGCAGGAAGGACACGACGGTGAGTGAACAGACGATGCGAGGTTCGGCCCACGGCATGTCCTCGATCAAGGAGGCTCTCGCCGGATGGAGTGACGTCGCGGCGCTGCTGCGCGGGGGCGACGGCGGGGCCCTGGTCCCGGTCGTCATCCCCAAGGACGCCCGCGGGCTGCGCTGGCTCTCCTTGGTGTGGCTGGCCCTGTGGTCCGCGCTCAGCGGTGTGCTCCTCGCGATCAACGGGTTCGGGGGGATCGCGGTTCTGGCGTGGTTGGCGGCCGCGGTGCTGGTCGCCCTGTCCGCCCTGTGGTGGTGGCGGTCCTCGATCGTGGAGATCGAGGAAGGCACCGTCGGCGTGCTGACCAAGTTCGGCGCCATCAGTGGACAGGGCCTGCCCCCCGGCCGGCACTACCTGTGGCACCCCTGGGCCCGCGTGGCGTACGTCGTCGACGTCACCACCGAGATCCCGTATGCCGCCCCGGTGCTGTCCAGCCCGACCCACGAGAACGTGCCGCTGAAGTCGATCGAGTTCTTCCTGCGCTTCCGGATCGTGGACGCCGTGCGCTTCGTGCAGACCATCGGCGCGGGCAACTTCGACCTCGTGCTGTCCAACTCCGTGCAGGACGCGATTCGTCAGCGCAGCCGCCAGGTCCGCACCGAGCGGGCCTATGACCTGCGTGGCTCGGACGTCAAGGACATGCAGGAACTGCTGAACCGCCAGTTGACGCGATACGGCGTGCAGATCATGGGCTGCAACATCCCCGATGTCCAGCTGCCCGACCAGTACCGCGAGCACCTGTCCACCCGCGAGCGCGTGTCCAAGGAACTGTCGGCATACGAGAAGGAATGGGAGCTGATCCGTAAGCGTCGGATCGACACTTTGCTGATGCAGATCGAGCGGTCCAAGAAGGTCCGCGACGCCAAAATCGTCGAAGTCAAGGGCGCGCTCAACAAAGCCCGCAAGGACGTGGCGCAGATGCTGGAGGAGCGCGAGACCGAGGCCCAGCGGGTGACCTACGAGATCGAGACCCGAGCCCGCACCAACCTGGTCGCCGCTCAAGGCGAAGCCAAGGCACAGGAGCAGCTCGCGACGGCATACCGCGACAACCGTGCCGTGCTGGGCTACGAGCTGGCTCGGCGCCGACTGGACGTGGGCGCTCGGTTGGCCGAGTCGGCTCCGCGGCCGGTCATCGTGCACACCGACGAGAAGTCCGGTGACACCTCGGCGCTGTCGACGCTGCTGATGGCACAGCTGCTTCCGCAGCTGAGCCAGAACGGCCACGGAACCTCTGCCGGCGCCGGCCGTCTCACCGGCGCTCAGCAGGAGCAGGAGCGATGAGGATGCCTCATCGAGACCGTCGGGGGTCTCCGGCAGGGACACGACGCGCTGGCCTGGCCAATGCCCTGCTTGGTCTTGACTCGTGCTGGACCAAATCGTGACCTAACGTTTGCCCACCCCCTGGCACGATGGTCTCCATGGGTGAGGAGGCCACGTGATCGGTCCGAGGATCACCGGGGGGGAAGCCTCGGATAGGCAACGCGACAACCAGATCGAGCGCTACCAGGCCCTGAGCCAGCAGCCCGGCCGGGACCTCCAGGCGCTCGTCGATCTGGCCGCCCAGCTGTGCGGTGTGCCCGTGGCCATCATCAACCTGCTGACCTCCGATCACGCCCACGCTATCGCCGCCAGCGGGGTGCTGCCCTTCGTCTGCGAGCGGGAGGACTCGATGTGCAGCCCGGTGCTGACCGAGTCCGACATCGTGGTGGTCCCCGACGCCAGAGCGGACGAGCGCTACGCGGACAACCCGATGGTCACGGGGGCGCTGGAAGACGTGCGGTTCTATGCCTCCGTCCCGCTCCGGGCCTCCGCCGGGGAGATCATCGGACGGCTGTGCGTTTTCGACCACGACACCAACACCCTGGACGCTGCCCAGCAGGCCGGTCTGCAGACGCTGGCGGACCGGGTCATGGACGTCTTGGACCTGCGGTTGCGCAACCGGCAGCTCGAGCAGTCCCTGGGGGACCTGCGTCGGACCAGGGACGAGCTGCGGCGCTCCAACGACCAGCTGGCGCTGTTTGCCGGGCAGGTCAGTCATGACCTGCGCACCCCACTGACCGGGATCATCGTCAACATCGAGTCCCTGCTGAACGAGCCGGCCGTGGCCCAGGAGCCGGACCTGGCCTCGCTCGCCGTCCACGCGCAGAGCGGCGGCGAGCGGATGGCTCGTCTGATCCAAGAGTTCCTGGAGCAGGCGACCTACGGTGCTGCCGTCCTGAAGGCGCACACCGACCTGCGCGAGGTCGTGGACAGTGTGCTGCAGGATCTGGGACCGGCTCTGCGCGACAGTGGCGCAGAGGTCAGTGTGGAGGCGATGCCGATCGTGTGGGCTGATCCGGTCCAGCTGTATTCGGTGATGCTCAACTTGCTGTCCAACGCGGTGAAGTTCGCCCGGCCCGGCGTTCCGCCCCGCATCGGCGTCGACGCCCAGACCCTGCCGGATCGGTGGCGGGTCGCGGTCAGCGACAACGGCGTCGGGATCCCGCAGGACGAACGCGATGCGGTGTTCGCGCTGTACAAGCGACTGGACACCTCGGTCAGCGGACACGGCATCGGCCTGCTGACCGCGCGGCGCATCGTCGAGGAGCACGGCGGGCGGATCGGCGTCGGCGAGCACCGTCCCGTCGGCAGCGAAATGTGGTTCGAGCTGCCTCGCTAGGGGTGGCCCACGGCTTGCCGTCGCTAGCCTGGATCGCGTCGCATGCTCAGATGCGGGATGCCGTCCTCCACGTAGTCCGGGCCACTGCGCACGAAACCGAAGCGCTCGTACCACCCCTGCAGGTGCGCCTGCGCGCCGATGTCGATCGGTTGCGCCCCGATCCGCTCGATCGCGAAGCGGACCAGCTCAGCGGCATACCCGCGACCGCGGTGACCCGGCGCGGTGGCCACGCGGCCGATGTGCCACGCCTGGGGTCCACGCAGAATCCGCACCACCGCGACCACCTCGCGGTCCACCTCGGCCCACAGGTGCTCGGTCTGCGGCTCGGTGTCCCGGCCGTCGAGCTCTGGGTAGGGACACCGCTGCTCGACCACGAAGACGTCACTGCGCAGGCGCAGCAGCGCATAGAGGGTGTCGACGTCCAGGTCGGCGAACCTGCTCCATCGCAGGTGCGCAGGTGTGCTGACGTGCGGCTCGGTCACGACCACACGGTATGCGATGCCCGCGCTCCCTGGCGTAGCGTCGGATCCCATGACGATGGAGCCCGTCGATGCCCTACGCCGGATCGCCTTCCTGCTCGAGCGCAGCCGCGCGTCGACCTATCGGGTGAAGGCGTACCGGGAAGCCGCCAACACCCTGCTCGCGATCCCCGAGGAACGCATCCGCGAACTCGTCGAGGCCGGATCACTGAAGTCGATCAACGGGATCGGCAGCTCGACCGCAGAGGTGATCGAACAAGCCGTCAGCGGCCGGACCCCCGACAAGCTTGCGTCGCTCGAAGAGTCGGCAGGCGGACCGCTGGCCGTCGGCGGAGAGGACGTCCGAGCCGCGCTCAAGGGCGACCTGCACAGCCATTCGGACTGGTCGGACGGCGGATCACCCATCCAGGAGATGGTGGCCACCGCGATGGAGATCGGGCACGACTACCTGGCCCTGACCGACCACTCGCCTCGACTGACGGTGGCCAACGGCCTCACCGTGGAGCGACTCACCCGGCAGCTGAAGGTCGTGGAGACCATCAACGGGGCCCTGGCGAGCGCCGAGGCGGGCTTCACCCTGCTCAAGGCGATCGAGGTCGACATCCTGGACGATGGCTCGCTGGACCAGAGTCAGGACATGCTGGACGCCCTTGACATCCGGGTCGCCTCGGTGCACTCCAAGCTCAAGATGGACTCGGGCTCGATGACCCGCCGGATGGTCGCCGCCGCCACGCTCCCCCACACCAACATCCTGGGCCACTGCACCGGGCGACTGGTGGAGGGCGGTCGGGGCAAGCGCGCGCAGAGCAGCTTCGACGCACGCGCGGTCTTCGAGGCCTGCCGTGATCACGACACCGCCGTGGAGATCAACTCGCGACCCGAACGCTGTGACCCCCCGGATGACCTGTTGAGCCTGGCTCTCGAGATCGGCTGCCTGTTCTCCATCGACACCGACGCTCACGCCCCCGGTCAGCTGGACTTCCAAGCCTACGGCTGCGAGCGCGCGCAGCGCCTCGGCGTGCCTGCCGAGCGCATCGTGAACACCTGGGCTCTGCCCGACCTGCTGGCCTGGGCCAATCCCGCGACCTGAGCCTTTTTGACTTTGCTTGCGCGTCCCGTATTCTCTCTCCTTGTCCTCGACGGATCCGAGAAGCGCTTGCGCGGGGGACCGTCAAGGACAGGTCCCCATCGTCTAGCGGCCTAGGACTCCGCCCTTTCACGGCGGCAACACGGGTTCGAATCCCGTTGGGGATGCGATGTGCACTCAACGTCGAGTGTGCCTCTCAGCATGATCGCAAGGCCTACCAAGGCCCCGTAGCGCAGTTGGTTAGCGCGCCGCCCTGTCACGGCGGAGGTCGCGGGTTCGAGTCCCGTCGGGGTCGCAGCGTCTGCCGCTGCACCTCACTCACTAGAGTGGGGTGCAGCGGATTTTTCGCTCACGACAAGTACACAGAGGGCCAGGTAGCTCAGTTGGTACGAGCGTCCGACTGAAAATCGGAAGGTCGGCGGTTCGACCCCGCCCCTGGCCACGCGCGAAAGCCGCGGGTCAGCCCCTGAAGCACCCGCGGCTTTCGCTTTGCCCCGGGGCCGAGAGGAGAGACCGGATCTCAGGCCGTAACGTAAGGGTTTCGTATTGATCCCGACGCAGGAGGCATCGCCGATGAGCCGTGTGAGTGTGACGTCCGAGGAAACCCAGATCGAGCTGGAGGTCGCCGACTCCGGCGGATCCGGGCGACCGGTGGTGCTGATCCACGGCTGGCCCCTGAGCCACGAGGCGTGGGCCGACCAAACCCCCGCTCTCACCGCCGCCGGTTATCGCGTGGTGGCCTACGACCGCCGCGGCTTCGGTCACTCGGACAAGCCCGACAGCGGATACGACTACGACACCCTCAGCGATGACCTGGCCGCAGTAATGGACTCGCTCGACCTCAGCGACGTCACGCTGGTCGGCTTCTCGATGGGCGGCGGCGAGGTCGCTCGGTATGCCGCCAGGCACGGACAGGATCGGTTGCACAGCGTGGTCTTCGCTTCGGCCGTGCCGCCCTTCCTGCTGCAGACCGACGACAACCCCGAGGGCCCGCTCGACCGCGAGGCCGTCGAGGAGATGAAGTCCGGTGTGCGCGACGGCGGTGCTGACTTCTACGAGCAGTTCACCACCACCTTCTTCACCGCCGGCGACGAGGTCACGGTCTCCCCCGGACAGCTCGAGACCGCTCGCACCATGTGCGCGCAGGCCGACGAAACCGCCGCCGTCGAGTGCATCGAAGCCTTCGCCGCCACCGACTTCCGCACGGACCTGAAGGACATCACCGTCCCGACGCTGGTCCTGCACGGCAGCGCCGACGGCATCGTGCCGTTCGAGAGCTCCGGGATGCGCACCAGCGAAGCCGTGGACGGGGCGCGCGTGCACGTCATCGAAGGTGGCCCGCACGGGGTCAACACCAGCCACGCGAGTGAGTTCAACCTGGCGCTGCTGAGCTTCCTCGAAGACTGAGGTCAGACCAGGCGGCTGGGGTCAGATCCGGTGGCCGGGGTCAGACCCGGCCGCTGAAGTCAGATCCGGCCCAGCAGCGTGTGCCGGATCAACGCGTGCAGCGTCGTGAGCCCGTCCCGGGAGAGCACTGACTCGGCGTGGCCCTGGATGCTGGCCACCCCCGGGCCACGCAGCCCGACCACCGCCTCGTGAATGTCGTCCACGGCGACGGCGAGCGGCATACCCTCGCCGTCGCTGCGGGGCAACACTGCGGGGCCGGGACGGGCGACAAAGGTGTTGTAGAACCCGATGCGCGCCACGGTGCCCCACAGGTCGACCGGGATCTGCACCCCTTGGTTCGGACGGTCGAGCTTGCTGATCGTCATCCCGGCCAGCGAGGCCAACACCTGATGACTCAGGCAGACCGCGAGCAGTGGCCGATCGGCATCCAGTCGGGCCTGCATCAGCATCCGAAGGTGCGCCATCCGAGGGTCATCGGCCTGGTCGGGGTCGCCGGGACCGGGGCCGAAGAGCACGAGGTCGGCGGCCTCGCAGTCGGCGACCTGCACGTCCTCCCACCGCCGCACGTGGGCGGCCATCCCGAAGTGCCGCACCTGGTGGGCCAGCATCTGGGTCCACATGTCCTCGGCGTCCACGACGAGCACGGAGCGGCCCGCGATGTCGGGGTCCGGGCGCTCGGCCTGCGGTGACATCCAGAACGCCGACAGCACGTCGTTGCGCTCGGCGAGGGCCTGCTCGACCCCGGGCAGGTCGGCCAGCTCCACGGCGTAGGACAGCTCGCGACGGGGGCGCAAGCCGAGGGCCGCGAGCATTCCGCTGGCCTTGGCGGTCGTCTCGGCAACCTCCGAGAGCGGGTCACTGTGCCGGACCAACGTGGCCCCGGCGCTGACCTTGACCACGCCCTCGCCATACAGGTGCGCCGTGCGGATCAGAATCGGCGCGTCGAGGTGCTCCATGCCCGCGTCGTCGCGCTCGATCAGGGCCAACACCCCCGCGTAGTAGCCACGCCCACCGGGCTCGTGGCGGGCGATCACGCTGCAGGCGTTCTCCATCGGCGATCCGGTGACGGTCGGGGCGAACATGGTCAGCCGCAACACGTCGCGAGGGTCGTCCTCGGCCTGCCCGTCGAGCAGATACTCGGTGTGGGTCAGGTGTGCCATCTGCTTGAGATAGGGCCCGGTGATCCGCCCGCCGTGGGTGCAGATCTGCGCCATCATCTTCATCTCTTCATCGACCACCATGAAGAGCTCTTCGGTCTCCTTGGTGTCCTTGATGAAGGCATTGAAGGAGGGCACGAGGTCGCCGGCGTCCTCGTCGAGCGGGTGGCGGAAGGTCCCCGAGATCGGGTTCATCCTCACGCGGCCGTCCTGCACGCTGACGTGCCGTTCGGGAGTCGCTCCGACCAGGGTGTGCCCGGGGGTGTGCACGGCAAACGTCCAGTAGGCGTTGCGCTCGTCGCGGATCAGCGTGGTCAGCCAGGTCAACGCGGCATCGCACGGTCGGGCGTTGACGTGCCCGAGGACGTCTCGGCGAATGACGAAGTTGGCGCCCTCGCCGTTGCCGATCTCGTCCTCGATCACCCGGGTGACGATCTGGGCGTAGTCCTCGTCGCTGACGCTGAAGTGCTCCTCGCTGACCTCGACCTCGCCGAGCGCTGCCTCGCCCAACCGGGCCGCCAGATCGGCGACCGGAATGCGCTCGTATGCCGTCGCGGCCAGCACGCGCAACGGCGTCCCGTCGTCGTGCACGTCGAACCCGCGCTCCGCGATCTGTCGGAACGGGACCAGGGTGAGCGTCGGCATACCTGCGTGGGCCGATGGGATGTCGGCGAGCCGGTCGAGGTCGGTGACGTCACCGACGAGCACCTCGGCGTTCTCCTGCCCTTCCCGCACCAGGATGGCCCACGCCAGAGCGGCGGGGTCGGCGAGAATGGCGTCGAGCAGCGGATAGGGCGTGGGCATGGGCAGCAGTGTGCCATCGACTGCCCCGGAAGCTTCGCTCAGCGTCGCGCGGTTACTCGGGTATGTGCGGCTGCTGGGCATGCCCTGGACGCACGTGTTGGCCGGAGGTACTTTTGGCTCAGCAGGCTGCGAGCGCCTGGAAGAAAGACCGCGGTGAGCACATGGTGGGCAAGATCGCCACGAGTATGGAGTCCAGAGGGTCGCAGTGGCGGTCCGCCGGGCAGGAACTGCACCACATCACGTTGGGCCCTGGCGCCGCGGTCGAAGCCGAATGGCTCATCGCCGGTCTGGAGCTTCCCAACCTTCCGGCGATGCGCTCGTATCGGATCGGGCGGGTGCGGGCGCAGCTCCTCGAGATGGGTTACGACGGAGCAATCCTGCGCGACCCGATGAACATTCGTTACGCCACCGACAGCACCAACATGCAGCTGTGGGTGATGCACAACCCGTCCCGCTACGCCTGGGTCGGCGTCGACGGATCCGTGATTCTGTGGGAGTTCGCGGACTGCGAGTTCCTCAGTGGGCACAACCCGATCGTGCAAGAAGTTCGTCCCGCGATCAGCTCGTACTACTTCTTGGCCGGTCCCCGGTATCGGGAGAAGGCGCGGCAATGGACGGACGAGATCCTCGACGTGCTGCGGGAGCACGCTGGGCCCAGGCCACGGATCGCCCTCGACACCGCCCGTCCCCTGGAGGTGCAGCACCTGCTGGAAGCGGGCGTCACGGTCGAGGACGGTACCGAGGTGATGGAGCTGGCACGCTCGATCAAGGGCCCCGACGAGATCCGGGCCATGCGCTGTGCGTTGGCCGCCTGCGAAACCACCATGGGCGAGATGCGGCAAGCCATGAAGCCGGGAATGACGGAACGGGAGCTGTGGTCGTTGTTGCACGCCGGCAATATCCGTCGCGGCGGCGAGTGGATCGAGACGCAGATCCTGGCGTCGGGACCGCGCACGAACCCGTGGATGCAGGAAGCCAGCAGCCGGGTGATCCACGAGGGCGAGTTGTTGGGTTATGACACCGACCTGGTCGGGTCCTACGGAATGATGTGCGACATCTCGCGCACCTGGGTGGTCGGCGATGCGCGACCGACCGGTGCCCAACGATCAGTCTTCGGTTTGGCGCAGGAGCAGATCGAGCGCAACCACCGCCTGTTGACTCCCGGTCGCTCGTTCCGGGAGGTGTGTGAGGCCACGTGGATGCCGCCGGTGGAGGACTATCGCCACTATTGCGTCGGCTTTCACGGCGTGGGCCAATGCGATGAGTACCCCGAGATCGTCTTGCCCCACCAGTGGGAGGCGGTCGGCTACGACGGGGTGCTTCAGGAGGGCATGGTCTTGACCACGGAGGCCTACGTCGGGTCACGCCTCGGCGGTGAAGGGGTCAAGCTGGAGGAGCAGTACCTGATCACCGCAACCGGTCCAGAACGGCTGTCGAACTACCCACTGGGTCTCATCTAGCGGTTCCCGAGAGCTCAGCCGACACCGGCGTAGCCCAGGACTTCCCTACGCCTAACTCCTGACGCCGGCTGAAGATGTCTGCAGAACGGCGCATCTGACACGTGTGCGTGGACCGCTATCGGTCGCGCACGGGCGGTCGCGCGCTAGTCCTGACGGCACGCGGATGGCGAACGGCTCACGGGCGCAGGTGCACCCGTGAGCCGCTGAGGACGTGCGTGTCGTCGGCACGAATGAGCCCTTATGACCGCCCGCACCGCGGGGGCAACTGCTCGATCCGCGCCGGACGGTTACGGGGCCGGCTGCTCGGCCGGAGCTTGCTCCTGCGGCTCGGCGGGCGCCTGGTCCGGCTGACCTGAGTCCGGCTGCTCGTCCTGTTGCGGCTGTTGCTCGTCCTCGGCGGGTGCCTCTTCCTCGGCCGGTGCCTCTTCCTCCTGGTCGGACTCCCCGTCGCCGCCCGTGCCAGAACCCTCGCCACGGTCGGTGACCCCGGAGAAGGAGCTGCCCACACTACTGTCGCTCGTCCCGCCGGTGTAGGTGGACACCGCGCGCCCCGTGATCGTCTCGAAGGACATGATCAGCGCTATCGTCACCGCAAACAAGGCAGCAGCCAACGCGCCGATTCGCTTCCACGGCAACCCACCTCGGGCTGCCTGGGAAGCCTGGTTCGGCACCTTCACCCGATCCCCCTGGGCGGCCTGAGGCACCGAAACACGCGGGCTCTGCGCCCCGACCAGCACGTCTTCGCGAGTCCTGGTCTTGCGTTGCTCGGCCAGCTTCTTCGCCGCGGCCACACCTTCCTTGGTCTTGGTCATCGAGTGGGAGTAGACGGCGCCTCCCACGGTGATGCACAGACTTCCCAGTGCGGCGCCCACCAGCGTGCCCGCGGCCCCGAGAGTGGACAGCACAACGGCAGCGGACACCGCTCCCAGGGCTGCCCCCGCGGAGTTGATCCAGTTGATTTCCAGACGGTTTTGCTCAGTCACGTCCTCGACTATGCCGGGGTGGATGCCTGCCCATCAAACCGAGATCGCGCCCGCACGCTCACGGGGTGAGCAAGATCTCATGCTCCGAGCGACGGTGTGGCCCACAACGATCGACGCGCCCTACACCAGGCGGATGGTCCCCGCGCCGGTGGGGTCGAAGTTGCATACCCGTTCGTAGAAGTCCGCGGCCCCCTGCTCGTAGTCGACGTGCAGCCAATGACAGCCCAGCGTGCGAGCCTCCTCGACGGCCCGGGTGACCAGTTCGCGACCGATCCCCTGGCGCTGATGGGCCGGCGCGACGACCGTGTCCAGGAGCACCGCGTGGGCCCCACCGTCGCCGATGACGTTGACGAAGCCGACGAGCCGAGCGCCCTGATGCGCGGTGATCCAACAGATGCTATGCCGCTGCAGACGCCGGGACCAGGGGATGAAGCCATCGCCACTGGCCCGGAAGGCTTGCTGGTGCAACGTGGTGAGCTCATCGTCGTCCAACGGGCCATCGACCCGGAAAATCGTCTCTGCCGCAGCACATTTGGGCTCAGGCGGGGGCACGCCTGGCAATCCAATCTGCGACATGGCCCCATCCTGGTGGATTGGCAGGTCCCCGGCCAGTAGGGACAGGTCACGATCGGATAACCACTGCTCCGACGGGGCCGCCCTCGGTATGCCGCCGGGGCCAGATACCGTGCTGCTGTGTCCGCTCCTCACTTCGGCTTCCGCCCGCCGCCGCCTTCGGGGTCGACCGGGCTGACGGCATACGGGGGTCGGTGATGGCGGCCGGACGCCGGGTCGGGGCACCGGACACCAAGACCGAGATCGTGTCGGCCGCGCGCGCCGAGTTCGCCAGCAAAGGGTATGACGGAACATCCATGCGCGCGGTGGCTCGCGCCGCAGGTGTCGACCCGGCGTTGATCCACCATTACTTCGACGGCAAGGAGGGACTGTTCCTCGCCGCGCTGGAGGTGCCCTTCGACCCTCGCCCCGAACTAGCCCGCGTCCTGGTCGGTCCCCGGGAAGAGATGGGCGCGAAGCTCGTCGAGCTGGTGCTATGGCTCTGGGATGACCCCGAGCGCCAGGAACTGTTGCTGACCTTGATGCGGTCGGCGCTCACCACTGCCGAGGGCACCCAGCTGATCAAGGATGGGGTGTTGCGCACGATCATGACGGAGGTGGCCTCGCACATCCCGATGGCTGACCCGGCCACCCATCTGCCCCTGGTCATCACCCAGACCGGCGGGCTCATCCTGACGCGTTACATCGTGCGCCTCGAGCCAGTGGCGTCCATGCCCGCCGAGGAGCTCGTGGCGATCTACGGGCCCATTGTTCAACGGTTTCTCGATGGCGAGGTGGGTTGACAGCCCGCCCCATCTGCGCGATATTCATCATATGGTGAATAACGGGGTGGCGGTCGAGGTCACAGACCTCCATGTCCGACGGGGTGGGCGCGAGGTGCTCCCATCCCTGTCGTGCTCGCTCAACCGCGGCGA
>JBASAZ010000036.1:0-4412 GCA_049650845.1 Ornithinimicrobium sp. | reverse complement strand
GGCGTCGGTGTCGCCGTCCGCGCTGCAGGCGGCGAGCGTCATCGCGAGGGCCAGGCAGGCGGCTGCCCCTCGGGTCCGTCGTGCCAGCGGCCGGCGGTGTGGGGTAACGGTGATGTGCATAAGACCTGCCCATTCGGGTTGACGCGACATCCGGGGAGCTGTCCCGGCGGAACACTGAGCTGCGGAAGCACCTACGGGGAAGTGGCCAGGCTAGCCGCCATCTGGGTGCATCGCCTGGTCACGCCGCCCGTGTGTCGGCACCCTCTTGCGGCGCGCTGCCGTGTGGGTCTGGTGCTGCGCGATAAGGCAGCCCGCGACGAAAGAACGCGCACGGCAGGCATTTAGCCGAACGGCGCTACTGCACGTCGGAGTCCGGTGGAGGGAGCTGATAGCTGACTTGGCGTTCCACCGAGGCCACCCCGACGACCTTCACCACCAGGTGGCTCCGCTCCTCGTCCGGCACCGACCCGGTGATCATGCCGAGGCCGTCGAGGATCTGATCGATCTGCATACCCTGTTCTCGGAGGTGCTCAGCCACCGTCTGGATCTCGTTGACATGCTGATCATCGACGCTGACCACCACGCGCTGCCAGTGGCTATAGCTCACCACCGAGCCGTCGTCGTTCGGCTGCGCGGGCTCGGTGGCGTCCGCCTTGTCCGGCTCGATCACGGCGCCACCCGGACCATTCCGAGACCGACATCCAGGGAGGGCAGATCGAGACGCTGCGTCTCCATGGCCAACGTGGCCCACAACTCCATGCCGCGACGACCCGTGGCCTGCGCCCACAACGCCGCGACGCCGGCCGCGTGCGGGGTGGCCATACTCGTGCCGCTGATGGTGTTGTATCGCTCCGGCATCGGCCACGACGAATACACCGCGACCCCGGGGCCGGCGAGGTCCACCTGCCCGCCCCGCAGCGGAGTGCTCCGGGCCGAGAAGCGGGCCACCTGCAGGCTGCTGTCCACGGCGGCCACCGCGATGATCGAGGGGCTGTTGGCCGGAGCGCCGACGAAACCGGGGTTGCCGGGTCGGTCGGCGTTGTTGCCGGCCGCCGCGATGATCAGGGTGCCCCGTGCCAAGGCCCGTTCGCCGGCCACGGTATAGGGCGGATGGGGCTCCGGGACGTCGGCACCCAGCGACATCGAAATCACCGCACACCCGTTGGAGACCGCCCAGTTGATGCCGGCCAGGATGCCGGCGTCCGAGCCGCTGCCCTGGTCACCCAGCACTTTGCCGACGTAGATCTCGGCCTGGGAGGCCACGCCGTAGCGGCGGCCCTGCTCGGAGGTGTTGCCCAGCGAGCTGCCGATGCAGTGCGTGCCGTGTCCGTGACCGTCCTGCGCGCTCTCGCCGGTGACGAACGACTTATGCGTGATGCTCCGGTCGGCGTAGTCGGGGTGTTCGAGGTCCATCCCGGTGTCCAGTACCGCGACCTTGATCCCCTCGCCGGTGAACCCGGCCAGCTCGATCCCGACCGCCTGCAGACCCCAGGTGAACTCCTCGGTGTCCTCGAACAGTGGGCCGTCGTTGCCTCCGGACCCGTCGTCATTTCCGAGCCGGTTGGCCAGATCGTCTACTCCATCGCGATAACCCTGGACGTAACCCGGAGCCGGCATGACGTGGTGGATCAGCTCAGGCACCACCGCTAGCACCGCCGTGCCACGCTCGGCGGCCGCGTTGGTCAGGGTGCCCATCTGCGTGGGGTCACCGGAGACGACGGCCATGCCCAACTCGGCGAACACCGTGGCGTCGGCCCCCACGGTCGCGTCCATGTCGACCGCTTGTCCGGTGAAGTCCCGCGAACTGGCCACCGAGGACATCCCGGCCACGTCGCGCAACATCGGTGCCGGGTCCGACGCGTCGGCGAACACCACGACATACCGTCCGGTGGTCAGTGCCGTGCCCCCCACCCTGCCTGCGTCATCGCTGCGGCTGCCCCCGGGGGCGGCTGTTGGATCAGTCATCGTGATCTCCTCTGCGCCGATCGATCCTCCTGAGCCTAGACCTGTGCGGACGGCAGCACTAGGGTCCAGCGGCGCTCCGTCGGCGGTTGTTCAGCCGTCTCAACGGGGGGAGTCGCGGATGATCGTCCCCCCGGCCGCCCCAGCGCCCGGACCCAGCTCGATGATCCAGTCGGCCGTGGAGACGGCCACCGCATCGTGCTCGACGAGCACCACGGTGTGGCCGTCGTCAGCCAGGGTATGCAGCTGTCTCAGCAACCGGTGCACGTCGGCCGGGTGCAGGCCCGAGGTGGGTTCGTCAAGCAGATAGAGCGTCGGCTGGCGTCGCTCGGTCTGCAGCTCCGTAGCCAGCTTGATCCGTTGCGCTTCTCCGCCAGACAACTCCGTCGCCGGCTGGCCCAGGGTCAGATAGCCCAACCCCAACGTGGCCAGCGCGGCGAGGGCTCGGTCGACCGGCGGCTCATCGGCGAACGCCGGGCGCGCTTCGTCGACCGTCCAGGACAACACCTCGGCGATGGTGTGTCCTCGCCACACGACCTCCAGGGTGTCCTCGTTGTATCGCGCGCCGTGGCAGGTCGGGCAGGTCGAATAGGTCCCGGGCAGGAAGAGGAGCTCGATGGCCACCGAGCCTTCGCCCTGACAGGTCGCGCACCGACCGGCGGCCACGTTGAAGCTGAACCTCCCTGGCCGGTATCCGCGGTCCTTGGCCAGCGGGGTGCGGGCGAACAGGCTGCGGACGTGGTCGAACAGCCCGGTGTACGTCGCCAGGTTGGATCGCGGGGTGCGGCCGATCGGCTTTTGGGTGATCCGCACCAGTCGAGCCGGCACCTGCTTCCCGCTCACGCGCAACCCAGCGAAGTCCCGGTCCGCCCGGGGCAGGTCAGCCTCGGAGGGGTCGGAGGTGTCGGGGTGACCAACCGGGTCTGCCCGGCCTACGAGGTCGCGCTGGACAGCCTCGTGCACGACGTCGAGCACGGTGCTCTTGCCCGATCCGGAGACCCCGGTCAGGGCGGTGACCACGCCCAGCGGCAGGGTGACATCCAGACCGTGCACCGTATGCCGCTCGATCCCGTCGACGTGCAGGGTGCCGGCCGGAGTGCGCACGGGCATGCCGCCGGGGCGAATGTCGTCCGCATGGACCGGATGGTGCTGGTATCTGGCGGTGATCGATCGCGGGATCCTGCCCAGCCCGGGAAGTGGCCCGGAATACAGCACCTCACCGCCCTCGAACCCGGCTCCTGGCCCCACGTCGACGACCCAGTCGCACGCCGCCACCACCGCCATGTCGTGCTCGACCACCAACACGGTGTTGCCGGCCTCGACCAAGCCCCGCAGGGCCCGCAGCAACGCTTCGGTGTCGCGCGGATGCAGACCTGCCGACGGCTCGTCGAGCACGTAGACGACCCCGAAGAGTCCGGAGCGCACCGACGTCGCCACCCGGAGGCGTTGCAGCTCCCCGGAAGACACCGACGTGCTGGGCCTCGCCAGATCGAGGTGACCGATTCCGAGGGCGACGACGACCTGCAGATGGCTGCTCAGGTCGTCCAGCAACAACCGCTCGGCCGCGTGCACCGCCGAGTTGAGGCCGGCCTCGAATCCGTTGCGTCCACCCAGCGCGGTCAGCCGCCGCTGCATCATGGTCAACAGCTCGTCGATAGGGCGGCAGGTGGCCTCGTCGATCGCCAGTCCCTGCCACCGAACGGCCAACGCGTCCTGGCCCAAGCGGCGCCCGTGACAGAGCTGACACGGTGAGCTGACGACATACCTCAGCGCCCGTTCTCGCTGACTGGTGCTCTTGGTCTCGGACAGCGTGCGCATCAGGTAGCGCTGGGCGCTGACGAACCGCCCCTCATACGGACGATGCACCCGTCCGGCGGCGCGTTCGGGCACGACGGTGACCACGGGGGTTGCTTCGCTGAACAGGATGAAGTCCCGGGCCTGGACGGGCAGGTCCCGCCACGGCAGGTGTATGTCGTAGCCCAGGGTGGCCACGATGTCGCGGTAGTTCTTGCCTTGCCACGCCCCCGGCCAGGCAGCGATAGCTCCCTGAGCGATTGACAGCGAGCCGTCGGGCACCATCGAGTCTTCGGTGGGTCGATGGACCGTGCCCAGTCCCGAGCATTCGGGACAGGCGCCGACGGCGGTGTTGGGCGAGAAGTGGTCCGAGTCCATCTGCGCCACACCCGGCGGGTAGTCCCCACAGCGCGACCACAGCATGCGCAACGTGTTGCCGGTGGTGGTGATGGTGCCCACTGTGGAGCGGCTGCTGGAGCCGCCACGGCCCTGCTCCAGGGCGACGGTCGGCGGCAGGCCGGTGATGTCGCGGACTTGCGGGTCGAGCGCGGTGTGGATCAACCGCCGGGCGAACGGGGCGACCGAGTCGAAGTATCGGCGTTGCGCCTCGCCGTGGATGGTGCCGAACGCGAGCGAGGACTTGCCGGAGCCGGAGA
>JBASAZ010000035.1:0-3193 GCA_049650845.1 Ornithinimicrobium sp. | reverse complement strand
TCCCCGAACTCGGCCTATGGATGCTGGGAGCCGTCACCGTGGCCCAGGCCTTAGCTCTCACGTGGTTCTACACTCCGGCGGGTGCCTTGGTGCCAGCACTGAACTCCTACTGGCTAGCCATCCACGTCACAGCGGCGATCTTCGCCGGTGGGGTGTTCACTCTGGGAGCGGCGGCCACAGTCCTCTACCTGCTGCGCAGTCGGGCCGACCGTCGCGGCGCTGGCAGGTACACCAGGCAACTCCCAGCAGCGGACACGCTCGACAAGATTGCCCGGGGAGCGCATCTCCTGGCGTTTCCCGTTTGGACGTTCGCAGTGATCGCGGGCGCGATCTGGGCCGAGGAGTCGTGGGGCCGGTATTGGGGTTGGGACCCCAAGGAGACGTGGGCGTTCGTGACCTGGATGCTGTACGCGGCACACTTGCACGCCGACGCGACCGCGGGCTGGCGCGGTCGCAGAGCCGCCTGGTTCGCCATTGCGGGTTACGTGGCATTCTTATTCAACTTCGTCGGGGTCAACCTATGGATCAACGGCCTGCACTCCTACGCTGGCGTCTGACTCAGAGCCGCCGTTTCCGCCCGGCAAACACGCGCCGACAAGCAGGGACCGTGCAGTTGGTGCCGCACCGTGAGCGCAGCCAGGAGGCGCTTCGCCCCGGTCGCTCACCCGGCCCACAACCGGTGGCGGGTCCAAGACAGTCTCACCTCCAGCCACCCGGGGGCACCAACAAGCCGATGACAGTGCCCACCACCAACACTGTTGCGCCCACGACCAGGAAGCCCACACAGGGTTGCAGGTGCCAGACGATCGCGAACTCGCCGCCGGCCCATGTAGGCGGCAGCACGCGTCCCTCCCCACAGCGGGTCTCATGATCCCTCCTGAGGTCAGGGGGGGCCGTGCAAATACACCGGTGGCAGACCGAGCATCGCCCATGGCTGCCCTCAACTTCACCCGGCCCGCTAACGACGGACCGGTCGCGATGTCCGTTCACCACCGCACGGTTCAGCAGCGCCTCGTGGCGCTCAATGCCGCCGATCCACAGTTGGTTCGGGCCGGACCGGTTGAAGTCGCGCTCGACCCGGTCGGTGGCGATGTCATTGTGGCGGACCCGTTGCCACCTGCGCCTGCTAGTAACTCCCTGCAGGCCGGCGCGTCCTATCAGCATCTCGACCTGGCCGTGACCGATCACGACCCCGCGACCCAACGTAAGTTCGGCGTGGACCCTGAGCGCCCCCTAGATCCGTGGGCCGTGCGGTGGATCTCGGGGATCAGGTCGGTCAGCATCGCGTGGTAGATCGAGCGCTCCGAGGGTGTCTTGTTGCGATGCTCGTAGAAACCGGATTCTGAGACTGCCAGGGCCCGGCAGGCAACCTGGACCGGGAGGTTCTGAGCTGCCATCACCTCGATGGCCGCGTACCGCGTTTTGGGCTGGCCTCCCCTCGAGCAACTCCACGGATCGGCGACTCAGGCCAGCTCGGTCTCCAACTCTCTGATGTGCTTCTTTGCTGCTGCGAGCTCGCCGACCTCCGCGGTGCTCAGACCCACCAGCAAGCCCCGTCGATCCGGTCCTGACGCCCCAGTCGTCTGATCGTTAATATCGAGGTCATGCGCGACGGCCGCGACCCTGCGCCCTTCAGCAAGAAATCCAGAACCATGCGCCGAAACTTGCCCGAGCAACCCCGTCGCCCCATCCCTTCCTCCTGGTCTCAAGCACCAGAATCCAAGAAACCCAGACGCCGTAGAAGCAAGGACGCACCAAGGTCTCCGGACCTCCCGGGAGATCTCAATTAGTGAGTTGTCCCTTCATAGTCGAATCGTCGTTTGATCAGGTGGTTCGGCCCGGCGAGCGTCTCCTCCTTGATGCGTCCTAGGCCGTCGAGGGTGACCTCGACGTAGGTGCCGGCGGCCGGGAAACTCATGAGGAGCTTGGTGTCGCCGGACTCGGTGGTGACCTCGGCCGCGATGGGAGTGACGCCGGAGTTATAGGGCTCACCGTCGAGGAACTCGTGGGGTGTGATGTTAATGGGCGCCGGCTTCGGGAGTTGGGTTCCACCGTCGCTGGTCACGGACTCGTAGACGGTGATCCGGCCGACCCCTCGCATGACTCGGGTGGTACCGGGTGGGAGTGTTCACCAGCTGGACCGTCGCACGGTGCGGCGTTCTGGTCTTCGACCTGCAAGGTGGGCGCTGTCGATCGGGTCATCGATTCTGCCTCCAAGAACGGAAGACGTGCTTAGGAAGAGAAGACGGTATGTGGATTCATGCCGGCCAGCTCAGGGTGGGCCTGCAGGGCGTCGGCCATGCTGGCGTGCCCCTGCATCTTGGCGGCCATCGCGCCACCGACCATGTGCCTGTCGGGCATCTTCATGCCGGCCAGCTCAGGGTGGGCCTGCAGGGCGTCGGCCATGCTGGCGTGCCCCTGCATCTTGTCGGCCATGCTGGCGTGCCCGCGGATGTTGGCAATCATTGGCGGGGAGGCAGACTCAGCGGACGCGGTGGCGGGGATCAGGAGCATTCCGACGGTGGTTGTGATGGCGACCGCCGCGAGTCGCAGAGTGATTCTTCTCATTAGGAAACCTTTCAACTTTGGGTGAGACGACGTCAGCTCGGCTGACGCGTGTGGAGCTATATGAGGTAACGCCGGCCTTCGATGCGGCACCGACCCCCGGGCGCACTGCAGCATCCTGGGCTTGAGATCCAATTCCGGTCAGTTGTGCGCCCGGGGGTAAAAGGGCAGTTTGAGGCCGGTGCCGATGACGTTCTCAAGGACGTGCGCCGGGTCGCTCCAGCGCACGCCCACCGCCGGCCGTCATCGAATAGGGTCCAGTCAGTGATGGTGATCGCCTGGTCAAGCGTGGGTCCAACGTGGCGTAGTTGCCACGGACCCAGTCGTTCTCCTCGGCGGCTGGCCGGGGATGCCCCTAGAGGACAACATCAGCCCGTCGCTGGCTCGGGCGGCGCAGCCAGGTAGCCGCGCATCTGCAGGATCTGCGCGGCTTGCTCCTCGGCGATGTCAGCGGCCAGGTCCACCAACTCTGGGTGAGTGGCCTTCTGCTGGGCTTGCTCGGCCATGTCTACGCCCAACTGGTGATGCACGATCATCATCTGCAGGTACATCCGCTCGCTACCGGCTGAGCCGCCCATCATCGACCCGCCCACGGGCTTGTCGTCTCCGCCGTTACCCATCATGGAGC
>JBASAZ010000034.1:0-1715 GCA_049650845.1 Ornithinimicrobium sp. | reverse complement strand
ACCGAGGCGAAGCCGGTCGCAACGCGCCCCCAGAGTGACCTCCCGTGGTCCGGGGCCGCGCTTGGCAGTGCCGACTTGTCTCTGATCACGGCGTTCGGACGCCCTCGTATTATCGGCCTCGTAGGCTTGGAGAACGCGGGGAAGACCACGACTCTCGCCACCCTTTACCTGCTTCTGAGTCGCGGGTATGAGTTGGAAGACCGTGTGTTCGCCGGGTCTGTCACCCTTCAGGGCTGGGAGGCCCTGGCATCGACCATGCGGCTACCCCCCTCTGGGTCGGGCGTTGGGTTTCCGGATCACACCACCAGCACCGACCGGCAGCCGGGGCTGTTGCACCTTGCATTTCGGCGGCCGAATGGGGCGCGAGACGATGTGCTCTTTGCCGACGCACCCGGCGAGTCGTTCCGTGAGTGGGCGGACCAAGCCGACTCGAAGACGGCCTCAGGCGCGCGATGGCTCGCGCGTCATGCCGATGCTCTCGCCGTCCTCAACGACAGCGAGGCGCTCGCTGGGCCGGACCGCGGCACCTATCGCTCGCAGCAATCTCGTCTGATCGGGCGGATGGGTGATGTAGCGGATGAACGGCCCATCGTCGTCGTCTGGGCAAAGTCCGACGTGGAGGTGGCACCGGGACTTCGGAATCAGCTCGCCCGGCAGGCGAGTCGGTTTCTACCGAACAGCACGACGTTTGATGTCACGGCTCGCCCTGAGAAATGGGACGAGGCGTCAGTACGGAGCTTCCTGAAGCTCTTTGAGACTCTACTCGATGCGCCTCTCACGAAGCCCGCCCCCCTCCATATCCCATCATTACATCCCGCAGACCCTCTCCTCTCGTTTCGCGGTCACGCCCACTCCTGATGAGTGATTCCACACAACCCGCTCGAAGCGTGCTCATCTTTGGCGGCGCCAACACGGGAAAGACCGTCTACGTGATCCAGCTTTACGGGCGCCTCGCCGACGAGAACGCTCGGCTGAAGCTCCGATACCAGCCCGACGACCTTTCGCTGATCGTGGCAGGATTCGACCGGCTCAGCAACGGCCTCCCACCCGAGCACACCACCACGGGTGCGAACGCGGACGTGACGCTGCCCGTGACCGGGCCAGACGGGCGGGCGTTCGACATCGTCTACCCGGACTACGCAGGTGAGCAGGTCGATGACATGGTCAACAAGCGCCAAGTCACTGCGGAGTGGAGGTCTCGGGTCCTAGCGGCTCCGACGTGGCTCGTGTTCCTCCGACTCGATCGCATCCACGACCCCAAGGACGTCGTGACCTCGCCCCCGGCCTCTGACGCCCCAGCAGCCAACGGGGGACCGTCCACGCCGTCTGCTCTCGGGGACCAAGCCGAGACGGTGGAGGCCCTGCAGCTCCTCCTTCACGTAGCGGGCGTCGGGTCCATCGAGCCTGTTCGGCGGCCCGTACTAGCGGTCGTCCTCTCGTGCTGGGACGAACTCTCGATCCCAGAGGGCACGCCTCCTCAGTCGGTTCTCAAAGAACGTTTCCCACTCGTGGAAGCCTTCATCCGCTCGAACTGGCACCCCTTCCACACTATCGTATACGGGCTCTCGGCCCAGGGTAAACCCCTCCAGCCTGACGCCCCCGACGATGAATTCATCGATCAGGGACCGGAGTCAATGGGGTATGTCGTGTGCCCCGACGGGTCGCACGACGCCGACCTCACCCTCCTGCTCCACGACGCGCTGGACCGAACGCCC
>JBASAZ010000033.1:0-13241 GCA_049650845.1 Ornithinimicrobium sp. | reverse complement strand
TCGTTGATCCCGCGCAGCGCGGACGCGGCCGCTGTCCGGGCCTCGGGCTCGCTCTCGGGTAGCACCGTGTTGCTGAGGTGGTCGGTGACTCGTCGTAGGTCTCGGTCGGTGAACTCGCTGCGCGCTGCCACGTCGACCAGCACGTGCACCGCGTCCTCATATGCGCTCCTGCCCCCGGCGCCGGGGTCGGCGGAGTCATTGCCATCCGGGTTGGCATCACCATCAACATCCGCATCCGCATCCGCATCCGGGTCATCGGGGTCGGGGTTGGTGGGGGTGGGGGTGGTGTTCAGGAATGGTTTGACCCGGGTCAGGGCGCGTAGCACCGCGGCCGCGCGGCGCACGACCAATCCGCCGTGGGTGACCTGCTCACACAGCTCGGTGTGTAACGGGTCGGTGATGCCTCGGGCGACCGTGACGAGGTCGTTCACGGCGGCGCTGCCCAGGCCCGGGCAGCGCCGGGTCAACCAGTCGTGGGCGCTGAGCCCGACCTCACCAGGCAGCCCCCGGTCCAACGCCTCGCGCAGCACGTGCAGTGTCAGTGTCTCGGTCCGGGCCCGCAGCACATCGATCTCCTCCAGCCCGGCGATCACCTCATCCCCACTTAGACGCGGCAACACCGGCGCCACCGTCGCCGCGAGGGCCACACAGCGGGCCCCGTCCGTGACATGCCCGGTGAGTACCTCGCCAGGGGGACGCCAGCTGAACCCGGCAGCACGATCACCGGCAGCACGATCACCGGCAGCACCGTCACCGACCGCGACAACCGCGAAACGACTCACGTCCACCGGCTCGTTATCGAACATACGTCCAATGTAAACCAGCATACCGACAGACCTCGGCAGAAGCCTCGGCGAGTGAAAAGATGGAGCGTTTCCCCAGGTCAACGACGGGTGGGCATCATTGATCACCATGACGGGACCGGCCGGCTGTGCGAAAGTCGTACACTTGTTCGTATGTCGTTAGGACCGCCCGGGTGGCCGCACCGTGTGCCGCCGGCAGGCGTCTCGGGCTGGGAGCAGGCCGCCGTCTCGTGGTTGCTGGACCAATGCCCGGCTGACTACCGCGGGTATGCAGCGTGGCGCCGCCACCCGGTCGCGCTCGCCTGGGTCACGGTCCGACACCTGCAGGCCGAGTTGGCGGCCATGCGAGGCGCCTGGCGTGACGTGCGCCCCGAGCTTGGGCCCGTGCTACCGACCGGCAGCCTGGGCGACGTACTCGAGGCACTGACCGCAGAAGGACTGCGGCTTCGATCCGCATTGCGCAGTGCCGAACTGATGTTGGAAGCACTATCGGTGCGGGCACCGATCAGGAAACGTTGAGCCACACCTGAGAAGATGACGAAGCCCGACCCGTAGACTCAGGGTCTTTCCTTCACCGCCGAAAGGGTGCACGCATCGTGGGTTTGCTCAGCACGATCAACGGCCCCGCCGACCTCAAGTCCCTGAGCCCACGACAACTCGGCGATCTTGCCGACGAAGTCCGCGACTATCTCGTCGAGTCGGTCTCTCGCACCGGTGGTCATCTCGGGCCGAACCTGGGCGTGGTCGAGCTCACCATGGCCATCCACCGGGTCTTCAACTCTCCGCGCGACACGGTGGTCTTCGACACCGGTCACCAGTCCTACGTGCACAAGCTGCTCACGGGGCGGCACGATTTTTCGACCCTACGCAAGCAGGGCGGGCTCTCCGGATATCCAAGCCGTGCCGAGTCCGAGCACGACGTGGTGGAAAACTCCCACGCTTCAACCTCGTTGTCCTGGGCGATCGGCATCGCCACCGGACGGCGGCTGCGCGGTGAGTGCGATCGGCATACCGTCGCGGTGATCGGCGACGGCGCGTTGACCGGCGGCATGGCCTGGGAGGCACTGAACAACATTGCTGCCAACCCCGACCTCCCGTTGGTCATCGTCATCAACGACAACGAGCGCTCCTATGCTCCGACGCTCGGCGGGATGGCCGACTATCTGGCGTCGTTGCGGGCCTCTCGCAGCTACGAAAACGTGCTGGGCTGGGGCAAGCGCAACATCAGACGAGCGCCCGTGGTGGGTCAGCGGATGTATGACGCGTTGCACGGGGTGAAGAAGGGCCTGAAGGACATCGTGAGTCCCCAGGGAATGTTCGAAGATCTGGGCTTGAAGTACCTCGGGCCGGTGAACGGCCACGACCTGGACGCCATGGAGACCGCACTGCGTCGAGCGCGAGACTTCAAGGGTGTGGTGCTCGTTCATGCGCTCACCGAAAAGGGGCACGGATACCGGCCTGCCACCGTGCACGAAGCCGATCGATTCCATGCCGTGGGGGTCATCAACCCCGAGACCGGGTTGCCGTTGGAGGTGTCCGGTCGCGGTTGGACCGATGAGTTCAGCGACGAGCTGGTGTCCCTGGCCCAGCGCCGCGACGACATCGTGGCGCTGACGGCTTCGATGCTCATCCCGGTCGGGCTGGCAGCCTTCGCTGAGCGCTTCCCCGATCGAGTATTCGACGTCGGGATCGCCGAGCAGCACGCCGTCACCATGGCCTCGGGGCTGTCATTCGCCGGCCTGCACCCGGTTTTCGCCGTCTACGCCACGTTCTTGAATCGCGCCTTCGACCAGCTGTTGCTCGACTGTGCGTTGCACAAGCAGGGTGTCACGTTCGTGCTGGACCGCGCGGGGATCACCGGCACCGATGGGGCCAGCCATAACGGCATGTGGGACATGTCGGTCGCGGCGATCGTGCCGGGCCTGCGACTGGCCGCGCCGCGTGACGGCGTGCAGGTCGCCGCAGCATTGCGGGAATCGGTGGACATCGATGATGGCCCGAGCGTCATCCGGTTTCCCAAAGGAAGCGTCCCCGAGCCCATTCCCGCGCTGCGGGTCGACGGGGACGTCGACGTGCTGTCCGAGGACGGGGGTCCCCAGGCCGACTGTGACCTGCTGATCGTCGGGATCGGCTCCATGGTGTCGACAGCTCAGGAAGTGGCCGACAAGCTGCGGGCCACCGGCGCGACGGTGCGCGTGGTCGACCCGCGGTGGGTGCTGCCGGTCTCGAGCAGCCTGGTGCAGATGAACACCCGCGCCCGCGCTGTGGCCGTGATCGAGGACAACGTGGTCGGCAGTGGCATCGGGACCGCGATCAGCCACGCGATGTCGGCACGTGAGGGACCGCATCATCCCGTCTGGTGCTTCGGCATACGACACGAGTTCTTGGATCATGGCTCACGCGCGCAGGTGCTGGAGCGGGTGGGGCTGACGTCGGACAGCATCGCTACGACGCTGACCTCACGATTGCGCAGTCATCATCGCGCGTGACTCGCGGCCCGCACAGTTCTGATCAGGCCTTCCGGTGTCGTCCCGAATCGTTCGCACCAGCCCTTCACCACCGCACAGCAACGTCCTAGGGTGAGAGTGGGCACCCACCCAGCGCGCGCCTACGCTGCACGCGCCGCCCGCAACCGCCCAGGAGAGCGCCATGATCACCACGATCGACGGCTTGCCGCTCCATCCGCTGCTCGTTCACGCCGCCGTCGTGCTGCTCGCGGTGAACGGTGGGGCTCTCATCGCCTGTGTGGCGCTACCGCGGTTCCGTCGATGGTTGGGATGGGGGTTGCCGCTCTTGGGGGTTGCGACCGCGGCGACCACGTGGTTGACCAAACGGGCGGGAGAAGATCTGCTGGGGGAACGTTCGACGGTGACCGATGCGCTCGCTGAGCACACCCATTGGGGCGGCTGGGCCGGCGTCATCGCGGTGGTGCTGGGGGTGACGACGCTCGCCTACTGGTCGATGCATCTGGGCCCGGCCGTGGCTAAGGCCCCGTGGCTGGCCCACCGCGTCACGCGGGTCGGCGTGTCGACGGTCAGCGTGCTGGTCGCGATCACGGCGATCGTGCTCGACATCCTGGCCGGGCACAGCGGCGCTACCTCAGTATGGGGGCTGGGGTAGCGCCGGTCGTGCTTCCCCAGGGGTTCGGTGCTGAGGAGCATCTGGATGGGCTGCGAGTCACCGTAGGCTGGGCGCGTGGACACCGATGCCGTGCTGAAGCTTCTGCAAGATGTCGCCGACGAATACATCAACCCGAGATTCCAATCGCTGGCCGATGAGCACGTCACCGAGAAAGGCCCAGGGGACCTGGTGACTGTGGCTGACCGCGAAGCCGAGGTTGCCATCAGCGAGGCGTTGCACTCGGCCTACCCCAACGCGGTGATCTTGGGCGAGGAGGCCAGTGCCGCCGACGGTTCGATCCTGGGTCGCTATCAGAGCGCGGACCACGCGTTCACGATCGATCCGATCGACGGCACCAAGAATTTTGTCCACGGTTCACCTGATCACGCGGTGATGGTGGCCGAGCTGCAGGCGGGGGAGTGCGTCCGATCGTGGATCTGGCAGCCCCAACATCAGCGCGGCTACGTCGCCGAGAAGGGCGCCGGCACCTGGCGCGACGGTGCTCGGTTGTATTGCACACCGGTCGCGACTGCCCCGGACGCGATCCGGGCGGTGACCTCCATGCGACCGTGGCTGGGGGAACGGATCGGGGACATCCCGCCGCTGGAGCTCACCTGGGTGTGCTGCGGGCTCGACTACCCTCGGCTCATCGAAGGTGCCGCGGACATCATTCTGTATGGCGGCACGTATCCGTGGGATCACGCTCCGGGGACGCTCATGGTCAGTGAAGCCGGTGGTTACGTCGGCACGTTCGAGGGGGCGACCTACGACCCCCGTGAGGAGCCGAGTGGCATCATCGTGACCGGCGACCGGTCGGCATACGACCTGGTCCTGCCGCAGTTGTCGGGGCTCCCCAGCCGCTGACCGACCCTGGCTAGGGACCGCTGGCTCGGGGCAGCTGCCAGCTAGGCGGGTGAGTCGGTGGGCCCCTCCGGGCGCTGATTCGCCAGCGCGTCACGCAGTGCGGCCTCACGCGCCAGCGCGGTCACCTGCATCTCCATCTGGCGTAACCGGCGATAGCTGGCCGCGACGTATCCCAAGAACGTCACGGTCAAGCCGTAGAGCAGCAGGTCAGCCCCCCGGCCGACACCCACGGTCTGCGCTACCTGGGTCAAGAAGGGGGGGAAGATGACGGCAACCACGGCCAGCAGGACGAAGCCGATCAGCATCAGTCGCCGCACCGCCTGGTGGCGGGCACCCGAGGTCGACCGGGTCAGCATCACGGTGACGATCACGATGGCCGCGATCAGGATCGTCTTGATCAGCGGTTGGTCCAACATCAACCACACCTCACTTCAGGATCGAATCGATGAGCACGTTGACGGAGTTGATCAGCGACTGACCCTTGGCCCGAGAATAATCGGTATAGAGCACGTGAACGGGATATTCACCCCACGGCAACTTCGTGCGACCCAACTGCAGCACGATCTCGGTCGCGTGCGCCATCCGGTTCTGTCGAAGATCGAGCCTCGATGCCGCGTCGCGCCGGATGACCCTCAGTCCGTTGTGCGCATCGGAAAGTCGCATCCCGGTCTGCTGGTTGGTGATCCAGACGGCAGTCTTGAGCACGATCTTGCGCAGCAGACCCGGCTTGGTGCGCTTGTCCATGAACCGTGAGCCGAACACGATGGCGAGGTCGCCCTCACGGGCGTGCTCGACCATTGCGTAGGCGTCGACCACCCGGTGTTGACCGTCGGCGTCGAAGGTCACCAGGTATGCCGCATCGCCGGCCCGCAGGACGTACTCGATGCCGGTCTGCAGCGCGGCGCCCTGCCCGAGGTTGAAGGGGTGACGCACCACCACCGCTCCCACCTCCTGCGCCCTCTCCGCGGAGCCATCCGTAGACGCGTCGTCGACGCAGACCACCCGAGGGAAGGTCTTCATCGCCTCCGTCAACACCTCGCCGATGACCGAGGCTTCGTTGAACAGGGGTATCACCAACACGGCATCGTCGGCCTGGGGCGATACAGTCATGGATGCATTCTCGCCCACCGGTCGGCACACAGCCTGTATCGACGGCAGCACGGGGCACCCGCAGCACCTGACACCGCAGCATCGGACTACTGCAGTACGACCAACCACGAGGAGTTTGCCCTGTGTCGACGGCACGCATCATCGACAGTGCCGACGTCGCGGCGAGCGCGACGATCGGAGACGACAGCTCGGTGTGGCACTTGGCCCAGGTCCGTGAGGATGCGGTCCTCGGCCAGGGGTGCGTTGTCGGGCGCGGGGCCTACATCGGAACCGGGGTGCGGATGGGTGACCACTGCAAGGTGCAGAACTACGCCCTGGTCTACGAGCCGGCGCAGTTGGCCGACGGCGTGTTCATCGGCCCGGCAGCCGTGCTGACCAACGACGAGTTTCCTCGGGCGATCAACACCGACGGCAGCGCCAAGAGCGCCGACGACTGGTCGGCGGTCGGCGTCACCATCGAACGGGGCGCGTCGATCGGGGCACGAGCCGTGTGCGTGGCGCCCGTGCGCGTCGGAGCCTGGGCCACCGTCGGGGCCGGCGCCGTGGTGACCAAGGACGTGCCGGCATACGCACTGGTCGTAGGGGTCCCGGCGCGTCAGATCGGCTGGGTCGGTCGGGCCGGCGCGCCGCTACGAAGCAGCGGTCCGGACCAGTGGATCTGCCCGGTCAGCGGCACGACATACGTGGCCGACCGGGACACGTTGCGCATCGCGGAGCACGAACAGGCCAGCGAACCAGCACCATCGTCCAGACGACAGGGAGTCGAGCGAAGTGAGTGAACGTGCCATGATCCCGCCCGCCAAGCCGATCATCGGCGACGACGAACGGGCAGCCGTCGATGCGGTGCTCCGCTCGGGGATGGTCGCGCAAGGGCCCGAGGTGGCCGCCTTCGAGCACGAGTTCGCCGAGCACCTGGTGGGCGGTCGGACCTGTGTGGCGGTGAACTCCGGCACCTCCGGGTTGCATCTGGGGTTGATTGCTGCGGGAATCGGTCAGGGTGACGAGGTGATCGTGCCCTCGTTCACCTTCGCCGCAACGGCTAACTCGGTCGCCTTGACCGGAGCGACCCCGGTCTTCGCGGACATCGAGCCGGACACCTTCACCCTCGACCCGGTCTCGGTCTCCCACGCGCTGACGGACCGGACGGCGGCGATTATGCCGGTGCACCTCTACGGCCATCCAGCCGACCTGGACGGGCTGGCGAAGGTGGCCCAGCAGGCGGGGGTGCAGATCTTCGAAGACGCAGCACAGGCTCATGGCGCGATGTATCACGGTGGACCGGTCGGCTCATTCGGCACCTTCGGGATGTTTAGCCTGTATCCCACCAAGAACATGACCTCCGGTGAGGGGGGCATGGTGTCGTGCGCCGACGGTGAGATCGCGCGGGGAGTGCGTCTACTGCGCAACCAGGGCATGGAAAAGCAGTACGCCAACGAGATCGTCGGGCTGAACAACCGGATGACCGACCTGCACGCAGCGATCGGGCGCGTCCAGCTGACCAAGATCGCCGGCTGGACGGCGACCCGCCAAGCCAATGCCGCCTTCCTCGACGAGCACCTACGGGGGGTGCGCGTGCCAACGGTCCGCGAGGACTGCACGCACGTCTATCACCAGTACACCATCCGCATCTCGGGAGCCTCCGGGGCGGAGCGGGACGAGGTGGTGGTGGCACTGCGCGAGGAGCACCAGGTCGGCTCCGGCGTGTACTACCCGATTCCGAACCATGAGTTGGTGTCACTGGCGCGCTTCGCTCCCGAGCGCGAGCTGGTGCAGACTCGCCGGGCGGCCGATGAGGTCATCTCCTTGCCGGTGCACCCGTCGCTGAGCGAGCAGGACCTCGAGCGCATCGTGGAAGCGGTCAACACGGTCGTGGCCGCCGGGTCGGACACGTCCGGATGAGCGCCGCGCTCAGCACCGATGCTCCCATCCGGATGGGGTTGATCGGGCTCGGGTCGATGGGCCGGCACCACGCGCGGGTGATCCGTGAGGTCGAGGGTATGGAGCTCGTGGCCGTGGCCGATCCCTACGGCGACAAGCATGCGGTGGCTCAGGGGTTGCCCGTCCTGCCGGACGTGGCCTCATTGATCGAGGCAGGAATCGATGCGGCGATGGTCGCGGTGCCGACCTACCTGCACGAAGAGGTCGGGCTCGCCTTGGCCGCCGCCGGAGTCCACGCGATGGTAGAAAAGCCGATCGCGGCGACCGCGGAGTCGGGCCGCCGGGTCGCCAAGGCCTTTTCCGAGGCTGGTCTGACCGGTTGCGTGGGATACGTAGAGCGGTGCAACCCGGCGCTGTTGGAGATGCGGCGACGGATCGAGCAGGGGGAGCTGGGCGAGGTCTACCAGATTTCGACCTCGCGGCAGGGTCCGTTTCCGGCGCGGATCGCCGACGTCGGGGTGGTCAAGGACCTGGCGACGCACGACATCGACCTCGCGGCCTGGATCGCCCAAAGTCCGTATGCCGTGGTCTCGGGTCAGGTGGCTCACCGCTCCGGCCGCGAGCACGAGGACATGGTGGTGGCCTCGGGCCGGTTAGCCAACGGCATCATCGTGACCCACACGGTCAACTGGCTGTCACCGATGAAGGTCCGCACCACCATCGCCACGGGGGAGAAGGGTGCCCTCGTGGCCGACACCCTGACCTCGGACCTGACATTCTTCGCCAACGGCGACGTGGCCTCGGACTGGGACCACGCCGCGGCGTTCCGTGGGGTCTCCGAGGGTGACTCGATCCGCTACGCGATCGCCAAACGGGAGCCGCTGCGGGTGGAGCAGGAGAACTTCCGAGACGTGCTGCGTGGGGAGCCGACAGCACAGTCGTTGGTGGTCTCGATGGACGAGGGCGTGCACACGCTGACGGTGGTCGAAGCCGTGCTGGAATCGGCGGCGACCGACCGCACGATCGCGGTCTGATCCCGTCGTGACCGACGCGGGGCCAGCCACGACGAGTGCGAAGGCACGACGAGTGGTCGTGGCCACCCGCATCTTCACCCCCGACCGGGCGGCGGCGGCGTTCAGGCTGCAGGCGATGGCGACGGCCCTGGCGGAACGCGCCGGTGATGTGGAGGTCCTGACCTCGCGAGGCGCGCCGCAGTCCGCGGGTGAGGGGGTGAGCTCGGGAGAGGACAGCGTGCGGATCCGCCGCTGGCCGGTCCTGCGGGATGAAGCGGGTTACGTGCGGGGATACCTGCCGTATCTGAGTTTTGACCTGCCGCTGATTCTGCGTCTGCTCGCGACCCGACATCCCGATGTCGTGGTGGTCGAGCCGCCGCCGACCACCGGTGCCGTGGTTCGGGCGGTGACCACGGTGCGATCGCTGCTCTCCAGGCGGCCTGTGCCCTACGTCTACTACGCCGCCGATGTCTGGTCCGACGCCAGCGCATCGACCGGAGCCCCGGACCTCGTGGTGCAGGCCGTGCGGGCTCTGGAACGGTGGGCGTTGGGTGGAGCCTGCGCGGTGATCGCCGTCTCCGACGGCGTCGCGCAGCGCGTCGAAGAGCTCGGCGCGCGCTCGGTCCACGTCGTGCCCAACGGCGTCGACACGGGCATCTTCTGTGTCGAGGCTCCGGGCCCGGCCGAGGCTCCTTCGGACCGCGAGCGCTACGGCCTACCCGACCAGCCGTACCTGCTGTACGCCGGGACGGCCTCGGAGTGGCAGGGGGCCGAGATCTTCGCCGAGGCGATGCGCGACGTCATCGAGCAGGTGCCCTCAGCGCGTCTGGTCTTCTTGGGCCAGGGGAGTTCGTGGCCAGATCTGCAGCGCATCGCCGAGAGCCTCCCTGCAGGGGCGGTCGCGCTGCGGCCGTTGGTCGGACCGGTCGAGGCGGCCGCATGGCATCGCGGCGCCGCTGGGGCGGTGGTCAGTGTCAAGCCCGGGTTGGGCTACGACTTCGCCTATCCGACCAAGGTCCTCGCGGCCTTGGCCTGCGGCACGCCGGTGGTGTATGCCGGACCTGGCCCGGCGGCATACGACGTCACCGAGAACGACCTGGGTGCTGCCGTGCCGTACGACGTCGCGGCGGTCGCGAAGGCGATGATTTCGGCGTTGACCGTGGATGAGGACGAGACCGCACGACACGATCGGTCGCGATGGGTCCAGGAGCACCGTTCCGTGGTCGCGACGGGTGCTGCGGCTGCCGACGTCGTGCTGCAGGCGGTGCGCCGGTAACGACCGGCAGGGTGCCGGCAGTCGGCAGGTGATCAGTTAGCGGGGATGATGATCTCGTCGAACAGGGTTTCCAGCTGCGCGTGGACGAAGGCCGAGGAGTCACTCATCATCCAGTCGAGGTGACCGGCGACTTCGACGCTGACCATGCCCAGCAGACGATGCCAGCCGAGCGCGAACTGGTATGCCGCCTCCGCAGGAAGGTGATGATCGCCCGGCAGAGGCTCGGACTCCAGGGCGGCGATCAACGGCGGACTCATCGTCTGGCGGTTGACCAACCGCAGCCGTCCGGTCGCCATCAACCCGGCGTAGATTCCGGCGAACACGGCACCGAAGCGTTCCGAG
This sequence comes from Ornithinimicrobium sp., assembly GCA_049650845.1. Classification (GTDB taxonomy): domain Bacteria; phylum Actinomycetota; class Actinomycetes; order Actinomycetales; family Dermatophilaceae; genus Ornithinicoccus. The sequence goes on along the minus strand of JBASAZ010000033.1, from coordinate 2,835 downwards.
CTCTGGGTCGTCGGTCCCTGCTCGGGGGCTTCGTAGCCGGCGATCGGAGTCCCGTAGATCAGCCCGAACTCGGCTGGATGGTCCAGTGCCCACTCGCGGAACGCGACGGTAGCCCGCCACAGCTGCGCGGGATAGTCCTGGGCGCTGCACGAGTCCCGAGCCGCCGCACAGGCGTCGGCGACCTCGTCGTTGCAGGCCGCGATCAGCAGGGTCAGCAACGCGTCGCGTCCATCGACGTGTTTGTACAGCGCTGGTGCGGTGACACCCGATCGACGGGCCACCTCGCGCATCACGATCGCCTCCGGACCGCCCTCGATGAGCAGCTCACGGCATACGCCAACGAGTGAGGTGAAGGTCAGCGGTGTTCTGGTCCCTTGCATAGTGAACGATGTTAACCTACTGTGCTGTAGGTAAACACCGTTAGCCTCGTAGGAGTCGTCATGGTTGCTACAGCCCCCACCCGATCACGCGGTGCAGTCATCACAGACCTGACCACGGCAGGCTGGGCGGTCAGCCCGGCCATCACGATCCTGTTCTTCCTGAATGCCGCAATCATGGTGCTCGCCCTGGTGCTGGGCGTCGTCGACGACACCGTCGTGAACGGTGCTCCCGTCTGGAACAAACCGCTGAAGTTCGCGCTGTCGTTCCTGGCCTTCGCGCCGGCGTTGCTGTGGATCTATCACCACGTCGAGCTCACCCGCCCACTGCGCCTCATGCTGGCGGCAGTGGGTTGGTCGATGATCGGTGAAGTGCTCATGATCACCCTGCAGGCGACTCGGGGGGTGGCCTCGCACTTCAACTTCGCCACTGCCCTGGACGGCGCCTTGTTCACAGCCATGGGCGCAGGCGTCGGCATCTTCTCGGTGGTGGTCGCCGCCGCCGGGATCGTGCTGGCCCGTCGGCGACTCGGCGGCCCGATCGGCCTGGCGATCACGTTGGCCGTGCCCCTCATGCTGCTCGGTGCGGTGAGTGCCTACTCGATGACGTCACCCAAGCCCGGTCAGATCGAGGCGGGTGCCCGGACCGTGGGTGCACACAGCGTGGGCTCGGTGGACGGCGGGCCCGGCCTGCCGTTCCTGGGGTGGTCCACGCAAGCCGGGGATATGCGGGTGGCACACTTCATCGGCCTGCACTCCCTGCAGGTGATCCCGGCTATCGGCCTGGCGATCGCATGGTTGGTCGCCACCCACCGTCTCGACCTCACCGAGGTGATGCAGCGGCGCGTCGTGGCCCTGAGCGCGGCGAGCTATCTGGGCCTGATGGTGACCGCGTTCGTGCAAGGGCTGCGCGGCCAGTCGGTGATCGCCCCCGACCTCGCGACCCTGACGATGGCGATCCTGCTGGTCGGCATACCCGGCTCCTGGGCGGTGGCCATTCTCAGCGCAGGCCGCTCCACGCCCCCCGAAGAGTCCGGACGTGAGTTGACCTCCGCCGGAGCGAAATCCGTGGCCTAGGGCCGACTCTTCGGTCCGCGTTCCGCTTGTCGCACTGTGGCGATGTTCTTATGATCGAAGAACCCTAACAAGAGGCTTCAGCGCTGCGGTTCCCCGGTTAGCGCCTGGGGCCTAGATCGTGAGATGCACAATGTCAAGCAACAGCGGTGTGGCCTACATGGGACCGGGAAAAACCGAGGTTCAGGATATCGCGTATCCGACCTTCGAGCTTCAGGACGGACCGGGCGTCAACCCCGACAACGTGGGCCGCAATCTGCCTCACGCGGCCATTCTCAAGGTCGTGACCACCAACATCTGCGGCTCGGACCAGCACATGGTCCGCGGTCGGACCACGGCCCCAGAGGGCTTGATCCTGGGCCACGAGATCACCGGCCAGGTCGTCGAGGTCGGTCCCGGCGTGGAGTTCATCAAGGAAGGCGACATCTGCTCGGTGCCGTTCAACATCGCCTGCGGTCGCTGCCGCAACTGCAAGGAGGGCAAGACCGGCATCTGCCTGAACGTCAACCCCGATCGGCCGGGCAGCGCTTACGGCTACGTCGACATGGGCGGCTGGGTCGGTGGTCAGGCCGAGTACGTCCTCGTGCCGTACGCCGACTGGAACCTGCTGAAGTTCCCGGACAACGACCAGGCGATGGAAAAGATCCTCGACCTGACGATGCTCTCGGACATTTTCCCGACGGGGTTCCATGGTGCGGTCACCGCAGGAACGCAGGTGGGCTCGACGGTGTACGTCGCCGGAGCCGGCCCGGTGGGTCTGGCTGCGGCCGTGTCGGCACAGCTGCTCGGTGCCGCGGCGGTGATTGTCGCCGACATGAACGCCGAACGGCTGGAACAGGCCCGCAGCTTCGGCTGCGAGACGGTGGACGTCTCCAAGGGCGATCCGGGCGAGCAGATCGAACAGATCCTGGGCACTCCAGAGGTCGACTGCGGCGTGGACGCCGTCGGCTTCGAGGCGCGCGGGCACGGAGAGGGCGCCCAGGAGGCTCCGGCCACGGTGCTCAACTCGCTGATGACGGTCACGCGGGCCGGTGGTGGCTTGGGCATTCCCGGGCTGTACGTCACCGGTGACCCGGGCGCGGCGGACGACGCGGCCAAGGAGGGCTCGCTGTCGGTGCGGTTGGGCCTGGGCTGGGCGAAGTCGCATTCCTTCATGACTGGTCAGTGCCCAGTGATGAAGTATCACCGCGGTCTGATGATGGCGATCCTGCACGACCGGGTGCAGATCGCCAAGGCCGTCAACGCCACCACGGTTTCGCTCGCGGAGGCTCCTTCGGCCTATCAGGAGTTCGACTCCGGCGTAGCCAAGAAGTACGTCATCGACCCCCACGGCATGGTGGCCTGACCTCGCCTGATCGGAGGGTGAGGCGGGCCGGTTCCCAAG
>JBASAZ010000032.1:0-2416 GCA_049650845.1 Ornithinimicrobium sp. | reverse complement strand
GGGCACAGACCTTCCCGACCGTGTCGGTGAGATACGTGGTGTCCAGACAATCCCCCGTGGACCGGTTAGTCACCGAAGCCCGGTCGGCGAGCCTGCTTGTCGTCGGCAGCCGAGGCCGCGGCGGCTTCCGGGGACTGCTGTTGGGCTCCACCAGTCAAGGAGTGTTGCACCGGGCAGGCTCGTGCCCCGTCGCGATCATCCACGACGGCGACCGGGTGCCTTTCCGAGGTTTGCCGCCTCAGTAGGCACGAACGACAATCTGGTTGTTCACGTGTGTGACGTGGGGGGAGGCCCACGCAGCCATTTCTGCTTGACGCTTCTCAGCCCAAGACCACACGGTGCCCGTGAGTGTGACGCTGTTTCCGGAGATGGTGGCGTTCACATTATCGGCGTCAAGCTGGGCATTACGCTGAAATGCATCCTTGATGCGATGCTCGGCGTCTGCGGCCGAGGGGCGGGAGCTCAAGGTGATGCGGTTATCCACGGATGTGACCCCGCGCAGGTGTTGAACCGCGCGCACGGCAGTATTGCGCTGGAAATCCCATTGCACTTGGCCGGTGAGGGTCACATGGTGACCGTGGATCTTCGCCTTGACGGTGTCGGGAACCTTCGCTGACCACTTCAGGGCGTGCGCGACCTCCTTGGCGATGTCGGTCTCGGAGACCGAGAAGCGGGAGTCCGGGTGGATGGCTAGATTGTCGACGACAGCATTGACACCACGAACCCGTAGTGCTGCCCGGGTGGCGGCCAGGCGTTCGGGATAGCTGTCGACCTCGCCCGCAAGGGACACAGCGCCGTCCTCAACGGCTACGCCGACTCCGTCGGCATCGACATCGGGCGTCCACGCGAGTTCGTCTTGCACGGCGGCCTTGATGCTTCGGTCAGTGCGGGCTGGGGGTGCGCTAGTCATGGGATGTCCTTCCATCTGCATGCACGTATGAGCAGGTGCCCCCTACACTCCCGCGGCGGAGCCGCGCCGGGTAGAGGCGTAAGTCCCACAAACGTCACAACGTCGTTCCACGACCATGTCCCCATGCGTCCGGGGGGCGCGCATTCCGTCGGCGCCCACGTGGCCCGACGTCAGGACTTTTGACCCTTCTCTGCGCCCCCAGGCCGAGTCATGCTGGACGAGAGCAATCACCAGACCGGGGACCGAAGCAGAATGCTGCTTCTGCCCCGACGAACCACACCAAGGAGGCACGATGCGAAACCTCGTCGTCCTGGGCGGTGGCACAGCTGGCACGATGATCGTCAACAAGCTGCGCAAGGTGTTGCCCGAAGGGGAGTGGGGCATCACGGTGGTAGACCGGGATGACATGCACCATTACCAGCCCGGTTACCTGTTCGTCCCGTTCGGTGCCTTGGATGCCTCGGACGTGGTCAAGTCGCGTAGGCGGCAGTTGTCCCGGGGGGTGTCGTTTGTCGAGGCAGAGGTTGAGCGCGTTGAGGCCGATCACAACGAGGTGCGGTTAGCCGACGGTCGGTCGTTGCATTACGACTATCTGGTGATCGCTAGTGGTAGTGCGCCGCGCCCGGACCAGACCCCTGGTATGGACGGCCAGGAATGGAGGCGCAGTGTCTTCGATTTTTACACGTTGGACGGTGCTAAGGCATTGCGCGAGGCTTTGCGGGACTTCACGGGAGGCCGCTTGGTGGTGCATGTCACGGAAATGCCGATCAAGTGTCCGGTCGCGCCGTTGGAGTTCGCGTTCCTGGCTGATGCCTGGTTGGGGGAGCGAGGTCTGCGGGAGCAGACCGAGTTGATCTACGTGACGCCGCTGGACGGTGCCTTCACTAAGCCGGTGGCCTCGCAAGCGTTAGGGCACATGCTGGCCGACCGGGATATTGCTCTGGAGCCGGAATTCATGCTTGAGCGTATCGATAACGAGGCGAAAACTCTGGTCTCCTACGACGAGCGTGAGATCGGCTTCGATCTTCTCGTCACCGTGCCGCTGAACATGGGCGCCGAGTTCGTGGCCCGCTCCGGCCTGGGCGATGAGTTGAACTACGTCCCGGTCGATAAGGGAACGTTCCAATCGGCGGCGCACGCCAATATCTTCGCTGTTGGCGATGCCTCCAACATTCCGACGTCCAAGGCTGGCTCCGTGGCCCACTTCGCGGTGGAAACCTTCGTGGCTAATTTCTTGCAGCTGGTCGAGGGGGAGGCGATGACCCGCTCTTTCGATGGGCACTCCAATTGCTTCATCGAGTCCGGTCACGGCAAGGGCATGCTGATCGATTTCAACTACGACACGCAGCCGTTGACCGGCACTTATCCCATTCCGAAGATCGGGCCGATGCACCTGCTCAAGGAGACTCGAATGAACCATCTGGGCAAGCTCAGTTTCCGTTGGATCTATTGGCACATGTTGTTACCGGGTCGCCGGCTGCCCGTGCCAACCCGGATGTCCATGGC
>JBASAZ010000031.1:0-59672 GCA_049650845.1 Ornithinimicrobium sp. | reverse complement strand
CAGCGGACGTGGTCACGGCCGGGGGAGGGCTGCTCGTTGACGACGACATGGTGACCCCAGAGTGGGTTCGCAGCACAGTGCTGCCGCTGATGGCCGACGAGTCGCGGTTGACTGCGATGTCCCGTGCGGCGGCCGGGGTCGGTCATCGCGACGCCGACGAAGCTCTGGTGGACATGGTGCTGACCGCCAGCACGTCGCGGTGATCGCGGTGAAACCGGACGGGAGTCATGCTCGCTTCGACTTCGCTGCCGCGGTGCCCACGGCCCTCGACCTCGGAGCCGTGCACCTCATCGCCATCGGTGGAGCAGGCATGTCAGGGGTGGCGCTGCTGTTCTTGGAGGCCGGGATGGTCGTCAGCGGATCCGATGCCGCTCCCAGCCACGCCCTCGAGGTGCTGGCCCAGGCCGGAGCCACGGTGCACGTGGGCCACGACCCGTCCCACCTGGGGGACGCGGACACGGTCGTCATCTCTGGCGCGGTCAGCGAAGCGAACGTCGAGTTGACCGCTGCCCGCGAACGCGGGTTGCGGGTGCTGCATCGCGCGCAAGGGATCGCGGCGCTGAGCCAAACCCGGGATGCGGTCGCGGTCGCTGGAGCAAACGGCAAGACGACGACCAGCGCGATGCTGGTCGCTGCGCTGGATGTCGATCAGCTGGACCCTGGCTTCGTCATTGGATCTGTCCTGGTGCAGCACGGCACCAGCGCCCATCTCGGCGAGGGACCGATGGTCATCGAGGCCGACGAGAGCGATGGCTCGTTCTTGGCCTACCGCCCACGGGTGGCGATCGTGACCAACGTGACCGCAGACCACCTGGACTACTACGGGGACTTCGCGGCGGTCGAGCAGGCGTTCGATGCCTTCGTCTGCACCCTGGGCGACGACGGTCTGCTCGTGGCCAACGCGGATGATCCCGGCTCACAGACGCTGGCGCAGCACGCCCGGGCGCGCGGTCAGCAGGTCCTGACCTGGGGTGAGGATCCCAGCGCGGACGTGCAGATCCTCTCGATCGCGCAGCACGGGCGGATGACCCAGGCGACGTTGCGGTGGAATCGTGAGGTCGCCGGCACCGCGGCGCTGACCCGCCGCCAGTTGAGCGTCCCCATGCCGGGGGCTCACAACGTTCACAACGCGCTCGCCGCGCTGTTAGCGGCCACCGCCGGTTTCGACCGCCCCCTGGCAGGCGTGCTGTCGGGATTGGGCCGGTTCGCCGGAACCCGCCGACGGTTTGAGTTCATCGCCCGTGCTGGCGGGGTCGAGATCATCGACGACTACGCACATAACCCGGCAAAGGTCGCGGCGCTGGTATCGGCCGCTCGCTCCGTCGTCGGTCAGCAAGGACGACTCGTCATCGCCTTTCAACCTCACCTGTACTCTCGGACCGCGGATTTCGCGGCGCAGTTCGCGCACGCGTTGCGGGGAGCCGATGTGGTGGTCGTGTTGGACGTGTTCGGAGCCCGGGAAGCGCCCGTTGCGGGAGTGAGCGGGAAGTTGATCGTCGACGCGCTGAGCCAGCTGGAGTCCGCCGGCGTTTCCGCTCCGGGCCCCAGGGTGCATTACGCCCCAGATCGAGAGTCGGCCGCGGTCGTGGTCGCATCAGTGGTCCGTTCGCACGACGTACTGGTCACGGTGGGTGCCGGCAACATCACCACGCTCGGCCGTGAGGTCGCGATGATTGTGGAGCGCGCGAATGGATGAACGTTTCGCCGCGCGGCTGAAGGCAGCGCGTGCCCGCCCTCGGACAGCAGCCATCTGGGTCGCCGTGGCGACCCTGGTCATGGCCGCCGTGGTGTATGTCGTGGCCTTCGCCCCCATCTTCACCCTCGATGACGTGGTGGTGACCGGGGGGTCGAAGGACGTGGCGACAGTCGCGGAGAAGAACGCCCGGGCCCCGATCGGTCGCCCGCTCGCGCGAGTCGACACCGAGGCTATCGCTAGCCGCGTTGCGGTTGACCCCCGGATCGAGCAGGTCGAGGTCAGGCGGGAATGGCCCTCGGGTCTGGTGATCGACGTGACCACGCGCACACCGGCCGCCGTCGTGAAGCAGCCGGGCACGGCGCTGCAACTGGTGGATGCGACCGGCGTGATCTACGACGAGGTGTCCAAGCCCCCGACCGGCCTGCCGCAGATCGGGGCCCCAGCCGGCGACGTCGACCCTGGATCGCTCGCGGGGGCAGTGCAGGCCCGCAACGCGTTGGGTGACCCGTTCGCCGAACAGGTCACCGCAATGAGTGTCACCGCTGATGGCGATCTGCGGTTCGCCCTCGGCGTGGTCGATGTGCAATGGGGTCGACCCGACCGTGTTGAGCTGAAGGCCGCAGCAACCCGCGCGCTGTTGGCGCAGAAGACCATCGATCCTGATGGTGAGCGACCGATGACCATCGACGTGACGGCGCCCCAGACCCCCGTCGTTACGGGGCTGCCCGTTGTTCCGCGCGGCTAGCCGGGCTGAGCAGCGGCCCGGAGATGGTGTCGGGTTAACGGCGCGAACAGCATAGGGAGTACGCCTTAACCTTCACTTGAGGTTGAGCATCATGCGAAGATCGAGGGTGAGCCGTATGCTTGCCTTTGCTTCGCGAAATCTTCGCCCCGAGGCTTAGTCCCAACCGGCAATGAGTGATGGGGCAGCTCTCGGTCTCCAACTTGTGAAAGGCGCATCGTGTCCGTAGCGCAGAATTACCTCGCCGTCATCAAAGTGGTCGGAATCGGCGGCGGCGGCGTCAACGCCATCAACCGCATGATCGAAGTCGGTCTTAAAGGCGTGGAGTTCATCGCCATCAACACCGATGCCCAGGCGCTGTTGATGAGTGACGCGGATGTGAAGCTGGACGTTGGCCGCGAGCTGACCCGCGGCTTGGGGGCCGGCGCGGATCCTGAGGTGGGACGACGGGCGGCCGAAGATCACACCGAAGAGATCGAGGAGGCCCTGCGCGGGGCCGATATGGTCTTCGTGACCGCAGGAGAAGGCGGCGGCACGGGCACCGGGGGTGCCCCCGTGGTCGCCAAGATCGCCAAGACCCTCGGGGCTCTGACGATCGGCGTCGTGACTCGCCCGTTCACCTTCGAGGGCCGCCGTCGGGCGAACCAGGCCGAGTCCGGGATCGGGTCCCTTCGCGAAGAGGTGGACACCCTGATCGTGATTCCCAACGATCGACTCCTGTCCATTTCGGACCGCGGCGTGAGCATGTTGGATGCCTTCCGCAGCGCCGATCAGGTCTTGTTGTCCGGTGTTCAGGGAATCACCGATTTGATCACCACGCCGGGTCTGATCAATCTGGACTTCGCGGACGTCAAGTCCGTGATGCAGGGCGCGGGTTCAGCCCTGATGGGGATCGGCTCTGCCCGGGGAGAAGACCGTGCGGTGCAAGCTGCCGAGCTGGCCATCTCTTCGCCGTTGCTGGAAGCCAGCATCGAGGGAGCCCACGGTGTGCTGTTGTCCGTGCAAGGCGGTTCGGATCTTGGTCTCTTCGAGATCAACGAGGCAGCCAGGCTCGTGCAGGAAGCGGCGCACCCGGACGCCAACATCATCTTCGGGGCGGTGATCGACGATTCGCTCGGCGATGAAGTGCGAGTCACCGTGATCGCCGCTGGGTTCGATGGCGGCGCTCCGATTCAGCGCAGCGACGATCGCGCCTTGGGGCAGGTGCAAGCAGGCGGCGCCGGGCGTTCGACGGGGCAGCAAGCCCCAAGCCCGACGCCGGCGGCCGCCCCTCAGGAGCCCGTCGCCGGTGAGTCCGCAGACTCCCCGGACTCTGCGGCCACCGACCGATCGAGCGACCGTGCCAGCGCCGCTGACCGGCAGGCGCCGCCCGCCTCACCGCCACGCAGCACCACCACGCCGCCTCGGACGGTCACCTATCAAGACGCTGAGGACTTGGACGTGCCCGACTTCTTGAAGTAGGGACACCGCTCGTGTTCCGGTGGCGAGAGCAGTTGCCGGCTGTGGGGCGGCCCGGCAGTACAGGCGGGCGGTACGGCGTGGACTGGGGTGTGACCGACCGTTTCGGGGGAGTGAGCCTCGGCGCCCACGCGACGTTCAACCTCGGTGCTGGGGTCAACGACTCCGCGGACGCAGTGGCGCAGAACCGGGCCGTGCTCGCCGAGCAGTTCGCCGTGGCGCCGAGCGCGCTTCGCTTCATGAAGCAGGAGCACGGAACCCGTACGCGCGTCCTCGGTGGGAGCCGCGCCGGTTCCACCCCCGCCTGCGACGCCATCATCACCAGCGATCCCACGCTCGCGCTCGCTGTTCTGGTCGCCGATTGCACCCCGGTGCTCCTGCTTGACCGCAGTGCTGGGTGGGTAGGCGCGGTGCACGCCGGGCGAGCGGGAATGAACGCCGGAGTCGTGGCGCACGCCGTCGAGGCGTTGCGAGAGCGAGGCGCCACAGACCTGCAAGCGGTAGTCGGACCCTCAATCTGTGCCAGGTGCTACGAAGTTCCGGCGGCCATGCGAGCACAGGCCGCGGTGCAACACCCAAGCGCCTACGCTGTGTCATGGTCCGGCAGTCCGGCCATTGATGTGGCCGGCGCCGTTGTCGAGCAGCTGCACACCCAGCGGATACCGGTGCGGTGGCTGCCTGGGTGCACCCGCGAACTGCCGGAGCTGTATTCGCACCGAGGCGATCCGCATACCGGCCGCTTCGCCGCCGTGGTGCGTCTGCGCGTCGGCGTCGAGACAGGCCAGCGCACGACCAAGCCCGAGAGGCAGTGAATCGCATGGACGCCGCCGCGATGACGGCCGCAAGGACTGCGGAACTTCGGGAATCTCTGGATCGCGTGCACCACCGTATCGATCTCGCCTGCGCCAAGAGCGGACGAAGCCGGGATGACGTGCGGTTGATCGTGGTGACCAAGTTCTTTCCGGCCAGCGACGTGCGTGCGCTGATCGACCTCGGCGTCACCGATATCGGGGAGAGTCGTGATCAGGAAGCGAGCGCGAAGGTAGAGCAGGTGCGAGAAATGACCGAGCCGGATCGCGTGCCCCTGGTTCACATGATCGGCCAGGTGCAGACGAAGAAGGCGCGCTCCATCGTGCGATATGCGGACGCGGTTCATTCGGTGGATCGTGCTCGGTTGGTGCAGGCTTTGGACCGCGCGGCCTCGGCGGCCATCGACAGTGGCGAGCGCACGCACCCCCTGCCGGTGACGGTGCAGGTGGATCTCGCAGACGGCGCCGACGAGCGGCGCGGGGGAGTGCCCATCGCCGACGTCGCATCACTTGCGGACTCTGTCGCACGCTGCGAGGCCCTCACGCTGCGCGGGCTGATGGCGATCGCCCCCCCGGACACGGTGGGCGACGACGTGGCCCTTCGGCGTGCGTTCGAGGCCCTCGCTCGGTGTCATGATCGCACCAGGACCGCGCATCCCCAGGCCCAGTGGCTGTCGGCGGGCATGAGCGCTGACCTGGAGCACGCCATCGCGGCAGGCGCGACACACCTGCGTGTCGGAAGCGCAATCCTGGGATCGCGTCCGCCCCAGCGGTAACGTCATCGTCGACCGAAGCACCGCCTGCGGGCGGCTTTCACACGTATCAAGGAGCTCATTGACGTGGCTGGGGCACTGCGAACGACCATGGAATGGCTGGGCCTTGCCGAGGTCGAAGGCCGGTACGACTACGACGAAGCGGAAGAGTCGAACGCTGCTCAGCACGACGGTCGCCGCTCCCAGGATGAGACACCTTCTCGCCCCACCGGCCCGGCAACGGGTCGTGGTGCCGAGGTCACGCAATTGCCCCGGCGCACACCGGTTGCGCGGGTCGTTCAAGAACCTGAGGCAGGCGAGATGAACCGCATCACGACCATTCACCCCCGCACGTACAACGAAGCCAAGAACATTGGCGAGTCGTTTCGGGTCGGCACCCCCGTCATCATGAACTTGACCGAGATGGACGACGGCGACGCCAAGCGGTTGGTGGACTTCGCCGCGGGCTTGGCGTTCGGGCTGCACGGTTCCATCGAGCGGGTGACAAGCAAGGTCTTCCTGCTCTCGCCGGCGCACGTGGAGGTCGAGGGTGCCGCTGAGGCGGGACGAGCCCAGCAGGGTTTGTTCAACCAGAGTTGAGAGACTGACCTCATGGTCAGCTACGTGTTGGGTCTTGCCCTCTATTTGTACTTCATCGTCTTGATCGGTCGGTTGATCTTCGACTGGATCCAAGTCTTCTCGCGCGACTGGCGTCCCACCGGCGTCGTCCTCGTGGTCGCCGAGTTCATCTACAGCCTTACCGATCCACCGTTGCGTGCCCTGCGCAAGATCATCCCCCCGCTGCGTCTGGGTGGAGTTGCCCTCGATCTTGCGTTCTTAGTGCTGATCATCGGTGTGAGCATCGCTCGGGCCTTGGTCAGCACCATCCCCTTCTGAGAGCACCTTCGCGTCATTCTTCTGGGCAACCACGGCCCACCAACCAATGCCCTCTCGTGGTGAAGATGCGCAGCCCCGGTCGGCTAAAGTGTCACCGACCGTAAGCGAGGCACGGTGGTTATCCGGCAGGCCGGTCCATCGATGAGCTGATTGAGGTGAATCATGGCGTTGTCCCCCGAGGACGTCATCAAGAAAAACTTTACGTCCACTCGCCTACGTCTTGGGTATGACGAGACGCAGGTGGATGACTTCCTCGATGAGGTTGTGGTGGAGCTGCGCCGCCTCAACGCCGAACGGGCTTCGCTGGAGAGTGACCTGAAGGACTGTCGCTCCGGCCAGGGCATGGACGGTCCCCGGGCCGGCGATTCCACCGCGCTCGCAGGCTCTCGTGAGGCCACCGATGAGCTGGGCACTCAGAATGAAGATCTGGCTCGGGTCCGCCGAGAGCGCGATGAGCTGGTGGCCGAACTGGACGCTCTGTCCCAGCGCGTCGACGCGGCCAGGTCGGCCGCCGAGCAGGCCGAGGCCGACGCCCAAAGCCGCATCGAGCAGGCTCGCGCCGAGATTGACGAGGCCGAGGCCTCCGCAGGAGAGAGTCAGGATGCCTCCCGCGAGCGTCTGGACGCGGAGCTGTTGGCCCTGCAACAGCGTGTCGACGAGGCGCGCGCCGAGGCGCAGGCAGCCGAGAAGGAGGCTCAGGAGCGGGTAGCGCAAGCTCACCAGGCACTGCCCCCTGGCGACACCGAGACCGGGCAGGCCCGGCCGGAGGAGGATGCCACCGCGATCATCTCGCTGGCTCAGCGGTTGCACGACCAGCATGTCTCGGAGGGGCAGAGCACCAAGGCGCGGCTCATCGAAGAAGCGGACTCCTACCAGCACAGGGTGCAGACGGAGGCCGACCAGCGCAGCACCGAGCTGCTGCAGAGCGGCCAGCGTCAGCACGACGAGCTCATCGAGAGCGGCCAGCATCAGCACGATGAGCTGGTCGCGTCTGGGCAGCAACAGCACCAGGACCTCCTGAGCGAGGGGCATAGCACGCGTGAGCGCCTGGTGGAGGAAGGTCAGAGTGCTCACGACACGCTGCTGCGCGAGGCGCAGGAGGGCCGCGATCAGATGGTGAGCGAGGCCGAGCAGCGTCGAGCCAACGTGATGGCAGACCTCGCCAATCAGCAAAGTCGCCTCGGGTCGAGCATTGAGGACTTGAAGTCGCGGGAGAAGGACGCGCGACTGCGGCTGCGGACCATGTTGTCCGAGCAGTTGGATCTGCTGGGAGATCAGGACTGAGCAGGTCGCACGTGGCGATCACCGCGTGCGACACCCGCTATGGCGCAGCGCAGGGTTCTGCCTTATCCTCACCGCTCAACGTGTTGCTTTCAGCAGCGCTCGTCCAGCAAGGGGTAGTGCGGTGGCCAGGGAATCATTGGTAAAGGCAGCGAAGGATGTCACCACGAAGGCAGATGCGGACGGTGTGCCGGTGCTGCACGAGGAAGACCCGTGGACGAGGGAGGAGCTGGCTGAGGTCCGAGCCGGTCTGGTCCAGGACGACGAGCGACTGCAGGCGGAGTTGGCTGCGGCGCAACACGACCTGGCCCTGCTCATCCACGAGTCCGGTGAAGGCTCCGGGGACGACCAAGCCGATGCCGGTGCCGCGACCTGGGAGCGGGAGCACGAGATGTCGTTGGCCAACAATGCTCGCGCACTGATGGAGCAGACGACCCACGCGATCGAACGCATTGACTCTGGCGGTTATGGAGTGTGCGAATCCTGTGGCAACGCCGTGGGCAAATTACGCCTCCAAGCGTTTCCCCGAGCCACCTTGTGTATGCCGTGCAAGCAGCGGCAGGAACGGCGCTGACTATCGATTCCACTCGAGCATTACATCGATCGAACCTACGCTGGATTCTTATTCTGGCGTTCGCGTGGATCGCGTTGGACCAGGTAACCAAGACCGTGGCAGAACAGGCGTTGAAGGGCGAACCGGCGGTGCCGGTCCTCGGTGAGCTGCTGCAGTTTCGTCTGGTCTACAACTCGGGGGCGGCGTTCTCGATGGGAACCGGGAACACCTGGGTCTTCACCGTCCTGGCCACGCTCGTGGTCACCGCTCTGGTCTGGACGGCCCGCCGGGTGGGCCACCGAGGTTGGGCCGTGGCTCTCGCCCTCTTGATCGGTGGCGCCGGCGGCAACCTGGTCGACCGGTTGACCCGCCCACCCTCGTTCGGACAAGGTCACGTGGTCGACTTCTTCGCCCTGCCACACTTCCCGGTCTTCAACGTCGCCGACATCGGCATCAGCTGCGCAGCTGTCCTCATCGCAGTGCTGGCACTGCGAGGCGCCAGCATCGAGGGCCCACACCACGACCGGGTCGACGCTGAGGTCGAGCAGCGATGAGCGCAGAAGGGATCAAGGCAGAGGGGATCAAGGCAGAGCGGATTAAGGCAGAGGGGATCAAGACGGTGTCGGTGCCCGAAGGCCTCGAGGGTGAGCGGGTCGATGTGGCGCTGGCTCGCATGCTGGGGCTCTCGCGAAGCGCTGCGGCAGAGTTGGCCGCCGGCGGTGACGTCGTCGTCGACGGCACCATCGTCGGCAAGTCACACCGTCTGATGGCGCACAGCACCGTTGAGGTGAGACTGGGCGCGCCACCGCAGCCCTCAGCAAGCCCGGTGGTTCCCGAGCACGTCGAGGGCTTGCGGATCGTGCACGACGACTCCGAGATCATCGTGGTCGACAAGCCGGCCTTCGTCGCTGCGCACCCGAGCGTGGGCTGGCACGGCCCCAACGTGGTCTCAGGCCTCGCTGCCGCGGGATACCGCATCTCCACCTCCGGGGCGCCGGAACGGCAAGGCATCGTGCAGCGCCTGGATGTCGGCACCAGTGGTCTGATGGTGGTAGCCAAGTCCGAACGTGCGTACACCGTGTTGAAACAGGCCTTCCGGGACCGAGTCGTGAACAAGACCTACCACGCCCTGGTGCAGGGCCTACCGGATCCGCACGAAGGCACGATTGATGCCCCGATCGGTCGCCACCCGGGTCACGACTATCGCTTCGCGGTCATGAACTCGGGCCGGGCCAGCATCACGCATTACGAACTGATCGAGGCCTATCGTTCGGCCAGCTTGCTGAAGGTCCACTTGGAAACCGGCCGGACCCACCAGATTAGGGTGCATTTCTCCGCCCTGCATCATCCGTGTTGCGGTGATCTGGCCTACGGTGGTGATCCCACCCTGGCGCGTCGTCTGGGCCTGCAGCGCCAATGGCTGCACGCCACGTCCCTCGGGTTCGTGCATCCAGGCAGCGGCGAGCCGGTCAGCTTCGACAGTGACTACCCGAGCGACCTTGCGGCGGCGCTGGAGACAATCGCAACCTGACCTATGGCGCAGGAGTGGCGCGCTGGGGTCTGTCGGGTGGGCGATCTAGGATCAGTGGCGATGTCAGCAGCGCCCAGCCCCGGTCAGAACTTCGTCCACCTGCACAACCACACTGAGTACTCGATGCTTGATGGCGCGGCCCGGATCGAGCAGATGTTCGCAACCGCAGCGGATTACGGCATGCCAGCGATTGCGACGACCGACCACGGTTACGTGTTCGGGGCCTACGAGTTCTGGGCGGCCGCGAAGGCCCACGACGTCAAGCCGATCATCGGGGTCGAGGCCTACGTGACGCCGGGGACTCATCGCAGCGACAAGACTCGCGTCAAGTGGGGTGACGGCGGACGCGACGACGTGTCCGGCGGTGGCGCCTACACCCATATGACGCTGCTCGCTCGCAACAACAACGGGCTGCACAACCTGTTTCGACTGTCTTCCCTGGCCTCGATGCAGGGCTACTACTTCAAGCCCCGGATGGACCGCGAGTTGCTCTCGACGTACGGGGGTGGCCTGATCGCGACCACCGGCTGTGCCTCGGGCGAGATCCAGACACGGCTCAGGTTGGGGCAATACGACAAGGCTGTGCAAGCGGCGGCCGAGTTCCGTGACATCTTCGGAGCGGACAACTTCTACTGCGAGCTGATGGACCACGAGATCGACGTGGAACGCCGGGCCAAACAGGACCTGCTGCGCCTGGCCAAAGAACTGAACCTCCCGCTCGTCGCGACGAACGACCTGCACTACACCCGTCGTGAGGATGCCGCCGCCCACGCAGCGTTGCTGTGCGTCCAGTCCGGCTCGACGATGCAGGACCCGAACCGGTTCAAGTTCGACGGTGACTCGTTCTACCTCAAGACGGCAGCGGAGATGCGACACACCTGGCGGGAGTTTCCGCAGGCGTGTGACAACACCCTGCTGATTGCCGAACGCTGCAACGTGTCCTTTACCGAGGGCGAGGGACGCTTCATGCCTCGGTTCCCGTGCCCCGACGGTGAGGATGAGACCAGTTGGTTCGTCAAAGAGGTCGAAGCAGGTCTGCGCCGCCGGTTCCCCGACACCATCCCGGACTACGCCCGCAAGCAAGCTCAGTACGAGACCCAGGTGATCGTCGACAAGGGATACGCCGGCTACTTCTTGGTCGTCGCTGACTTCATCAACTGGGCCAAACGCAACACCATCCGGGTTGGGCCGGGCCGGGGTTCCGGGGCCGGTTCGATGTGTGCCTACGCCATGGGCATCACCGACCTCGACCCCATCCCGCACGGTCTGATCTTCGAGCGATTCCTGAATCCGGAACGCATGTCGATGCCCGACTTCGATGTCGACTTCGATGACCGGCGGCGCGGCGAAGTCATTCGTTACGTCTCGGACAAGTACGGCGAGGACCGGGTGGCGATGATCGTCACCTACGGCACGCTGAAGGCCAAAGCTGCGTTGAAGGACTCGGCCCGCGTGATGGGCTTCCCGTTCTCGATGGGGGAGCGACTCACCAAAGCGATGCCACCCTCGGTGATGGGCAAGGACATCACCCTGGCCGGCATCCACGACCCGGAGCACAAGCGGTACAGCGAGGCTGAGGACTTCCGCGACCTGCTGAAACAGGACCAAGAGGCGGCTCAGGTCTTCGAGACGGCGCAGGGAATCGAGGGGTTGAAGCGGCAGTGGGGGGTTCACGCCGCAGGGGTGATCATGTCCAGTGAGCCGCTGATCGACATCATCCCGATCATGCGTCGCGAAGCCGACGGTGCCATCATCACCCAGTTCGACTACCCCACCTGCGAATCGCTCGGGTTGGTCAAGATGGACTTCCTCGGGCTACGCAATCTCACGGTGCTCGACGACGCCATCGCCAACATCGCGATGAACCGCTCCCAGGACATCGACCTCGACGTGTTGTCCAAGGACCTCACCGACCCGGCCACCTACGCGCTGCTCTCCGCGGGGGACACGCTCGGGGTCTTCCAGTTCGACGGCGGCCCGATGCGTCAGCTCTTGCGGTTGATGCAGCCGGACAACTTCGAAGACATCTCCGCGGTCGGCGCCCTGTATCGACCCGGTCCGATGGGCGCCAACAGTCACACCAACTACGCGCTGCGCAAAAACGGACGGCAGGAGGTCAGTTATCCCCACCCGGAGCTGGCGCAGGCGCTGGAGTCCATCCTCGGCACGACCTACGGCCTCATCGTCTATCAGGAACAGGTGATGGAGATTGCCCAGAAGCTCGCCGGATACACCCTGGGCAAGGCGGACCTACTGCGTCGCGCGATGGGCAAGAAGAAGCGCGAGGTGCTGGACGCCGAATACGTCGGCTTCGAGCAGGGCATGCTCGACAACGGGTACTCCCCGGCGTCGGTGAAGGCGTTGTGGGACGTGCTGGTGCCCTTCTCCGACTACGCCTTCAACAAGGCCCATTCCGCCGCGTACGGCCTGGTTTCCTACTGGACGGCGTATCTGAAGGCCAACTTCCCGGCCGAATACATGGCCGCGCTGTTGACGAGTGTGCGTGACGACAAGGACAAGACGGCGGTCTATCTGGGCGAGTGCCGTCGGATGGGGATCGCCGTGCTACCCCCCGACGTCAACGAGTCGGTCTCTAACTTTGCGGCGGTCGGAGCAGACATCCGCTTTGGGCTGGCCGCCATCCGTAACGTTGGCCGCAACGTCGTGGAGGCGATCTATCAGGCGCGCACAAACCGGGCAGCCTTCACCACGTTCGAAGATTTCTTGCGCAAGTGCCCGGTGGTGGTGTGCAACCGACGAACGATCGAATCGCTGATCAAGTCTGGAGCCTTCGATTCCTTGGGCCACACGCGCCAAGGTCTGGTGAGCATTCATGAGCGATACGTCGAGGCGCTGGTCGAAGAGAAGAAGCAGGAAGCCATCGGGCAGGACTCGTTGTTCGGCGGGATGGGGGATGGTGAGCACGAGGTCGTGCAGCTGGTGACGCTGCCGCCGGTGCCCGCTATCGAGTGGGAAAAGCAGGTGCTGTTGGCCTTTGAGCGCGA
Source organism: Ornithinimicrobium sp. (assembly GCA_049650845.1). Lineage (GTDB taxonomy): Bacteria > Actinomycetota > Actinomycetes > Actinomycetales > Dermatophilaceae > Ornithinicoccus. Next base: position 46,948 of record JBASAZ010000031.1, on the reverse strand, counting down.
AATGCTGGGTCTCTACGTTTCGGATCACCCGCTGAACGGCATCGAGCACATCCTGGCTCAGCACGCGCAGGCCCCCATCTCGAGTCTGGCTAGTGAGGATGGACCCGCAGACGGTGACTTCGTCACGCTCGCCGGTCTGATCACTGGACTGAGCCTCAAACGCACCAAGAACGGCGATCCCTACGCTCGTGTGCTCATCGAGGATATGGCGGCCTCGGTCGAGGTCGTGTTCTGGCCGAAGTCCTACATGACAGTGTCCACGATGTTGGCCGAGGACACCGTCTGCGTGGTGCGTGGCAAGCTCAAGAAGGGCGAAGACGGGGTCGAAGTGATCGCTCAGGACCTGACCCTGCCAGACGTGAAGACCGGACCACGGGGCCCCATCGTCGTCACGATGCCCCTGGGGCGGGCGACCGACACGCTCGCCCGGAGCCTGAAAGATGTGTTGCGTGAGCATCCGGGCGCCACGGACGTGCACGTCAAACTCATGGGACCTGGCCGCTCGGTCCTCCTCCAGCTCGAAGAATCGCTGCGGGTCACCGCCTCACCCGAACTGTTCGGGGACCTGAAGGCGCTGCTCGGATCCGCCGCGGTGACGACGTAGGCCGCTGCTTCGCCGGTGACGTAGCGTGATCCGCGTGACTGAAACCTGCAAGCCCGCCTCCGCGCCTGTGGCGGCCCGCCGGCCGCATACACGGACACACCACGGCGAGACCATCCAGGACGACTACGAATGGCTGCGCGACAAGAGCAACCCCGAGGTGATCGCCCACCTGGAGGCCGAGAACGCGTACACCGAGGCGATGACAGATCACGTGGCCGACCTGCGGGCCGACATCTTCACCGAGATCAAGGGCCACACTCAGGAGAGCGATCTGTCGGTTCCGGTGCGACATGGCCGCTGGTGGTACTACACCCGCACGGTCGAAGGTGAGCAGTACCCGCTCTACGCCCGCGTCGCCGTGGAGGTATGCCGGGAACGCCCCACGCCCGAGCCGGGTCACCCGCCGGCCCACGAAGAAGTAGTGCTCGACGCGAACGCCGAAGCGGCGGGTGAAGAGTTCTTCTCGCTAGGGGCCTTCGACGTCAGCCCCTCCGGAGAGGTGTTGGCCTACGCCGTAGACACCACCGGTGACGAGCGGTTCGACCTGCGAGTCAAGGATGTGCGCACCTCGGAGATCCTGGACGCCGCCGTCCTGGGCATCGGCTATTCAGTGGCGTGGTCGTTGGACGAGGACTACCTGTTCTACACCCGGGTGGACGAGGCCTGGCGCCCCCATCAGGTGTGGCGCCACGCGGTCGGTGGACCTGCAGACCACGACGTCCTTGTGCACGTCGAAGACGACGAGCGTTTTTGGATCGGCCTGGGCACCTCGCGCGATGACCGTTTCGTCGTGGTCGGCTCGGCCAGCAAGAACTCCTCCGAGTGTTGGATGCTCGATGCCAGCACGCCCACTGCGGAGTTTTCGGTGGTGGCGCCACGCGTAGAGGGCGTGGAGTACGACGTGGAGCCGGCGGGAGAGCGCCTGTGGATCGTGCACAACCGCACGCACCGCGATTTTGAGCTGTCCTGGGCCCCCCTCGGGTCCTCCAGCGCCGACGACTGGCGCACCGTGGTCCCTGGACGAGACGGCGTACGAGTGGTCGGTGTCGATGCGTTCGCCGGTCACCTCGCGCTCTCGCTGCGCCGAGACGGATTGGCTGAGGTCGACCTGATCGGTCTGGATCAGCGTCAGGAACCGATCGCCGGACAACACTTCTCGATCCCGGTTGACGAATCGCTGTACACCGTTGAGGTCGGGTCAAACCCCGATTACGACAGTCAGTTCCTTCAGGTCCGGATTGAGTCGATGGTGACCCCGCCCTCGATCTACGACGTGTCCGTCCAGACGGGCGAGAAGACCCTGCTGAAGCGCCAGCCCGTGCCCGGGGGTTACGACCCGGCCAACTATCGTCAGCATCGTCTGTGGGCCGATGCAAGCGACGGCACGCGGATCCCCATCTCGCTCGTGGTGCGGGCCGATGTCGAGCCTGACGGAACCGCAGCCGGCCTGCTCTACGGGTACGGGGCGTACGAGATCTGCATCGATCCGTGGTTTTCCGCGGCGCGACTGTCGTATCTGGATCGCGGGGTGGTCTATGCCGTTGCGCACGTCCGCGGTGGCGGCGAGATGGGCCGCAGCTGGTACGAGAACGGTCGGATGGAGTTCAAGGAGAACACGTTCACGGATTTCGTCGCGTGCGCTGATCATCTGGTGGAAAGCGGCTGGGTGGCTGCCCAGCGGTTGGCCGCCGAGGGTGGATCCGCCGGCGGGCTGCTGGTGGGAGCGGCGCTCAATCTGGCGCCTGGACGCTTTCGGGTGGTGCACGCCGCTGTGCCGTTCGTGGATGCCCTGACCACGATCCTGGACCCGTCGCTGCCGCTGACCGTGGTGGAGTGGGAGGAATGGGGGGATCCGCTGCACGACGTCGAGGTCTATCGGCGGATGCGCGGGTACACGCCGTACGAGAACGTGGCCGCCACCGAGTACCCGGCCATTCTCGCGACGACCGGCCTGAACGACACTCGCGTGTACTACGTCGAGCCGGCGAAGTGGGTTGCTCGGTTGCGAGGGCTGGCGGCCAACGACCCCGCGACTCGGCCCATTCTGTTGAAGACCGAGATGGTTGCTGGCCACGGAGGAAAGACGGGGCGATACGACGCCTGGCACGACGCGGCTTTCGAGATCGCGATGATCGTGGACCAGTTGGGCGCAACCCAGATGCGCGCGTAGGGCAGGGCGTGGGAAGGTAACTGCATGGCAGCCGCGATTACGACCGTCCTGTTCGGTGCTACCGGAGACCTGGCTAAGCGAAAACTCCTGCCGGGCCTTCTGCATCTGTACCAAGCGAAGTTGCTCGACGATCTTCGCGTGGTCGGAACCTCGTTGGACGAGATGACCGGCGATGAGTTCCGCGACATGGTGAAGGCCGCGTGCAAGGAGTTCAATACGCGCCCCACCGAAGACTCGGATCTGAATGACTTCTTGACGCGCGTCGACTTCGTGCCGCAGAAGGCGGGGGCCAGTGCCCTGGGGAAGGCCGTCCGAAAGGCCGAAAAGGACATGGAAGGCGAGAAGCTGCGCCGACTGCACTACCTGTCGGTTCCCCCCAATGCCGCCTTGGAGGTCGTGAAGTTACTGCACGACGCCGACCTGGTGGAGCGCAGCCGTATCGTGATGGAGAAGCCGTTTGGCACCGACCTCGCGTCCGCGAAGCTTCTGAACGCTCGGCTGCACGAAGTGTTCGCGGAGGAGCAGATCTTCCGGATCGACCACTTCCTGGGCAAGGAAGCGGCTCAGAACATCCTGGCCTTCAGGTTTGCCAACGGGCTCTTCGAGCCCATCTGGCATCGCAACCACATCGACCATGTGCAGATCGACGTTCCGGAAACGCTGGGGTTGTCGACCCGCGCGGCGTTCTTCGAGGGGACGGGGACCTACCGGGACATGGTGGTGACCCACCTGTTCCAGATCCTGGCCTTTACCGCGATGGAGCCGCCCACGGCCTTGGAGCCTGGCGCCATCAGCGAAGAGAAGAACAAGGTCTTCCGGTCGATGTTGCCGATCAACCCTCATGATGTGGTCCGCGGGCAGTACGCTGGTTACCGCAGCGAGCCGGGGGTGGATCCGGAGTCGGACACGGAGACCTACATCGCCGTGAAGTGCTATATCGACAACTGGCGTTGGGCGGGAATCCCGTTCTATCTGCGCACCGGCAAGAAGATGGCCGAGGGGGCACGTATCATCTCGATCGCCTTCCGCGAGCCGCCGAAGTCGATGTTTCCTCCCGGTTCCGGCATCGGAGACCGGGGTCCGGACCACCTGACCTTTGATCTCGCCGATCGCACCCGCATGTCGTTGTCGTTCTACGGCAAGCGGCCCGGACCCGGTATGCGGCTGGACAAACTGTCCATGCAGTTCTCGATGCAGGAGACGGACTGGTCCGGAGCCGTACTCGAAGCCTACGAGCGGCTGATCTACGACGCGGCACGCGGAGACCGCACGCTGTTCACTACCGCCGAGGGTATTGAGCGACTGTGGGAGATATCGACCGAACTGTTGGAAGACCCCCCGGTGGTTCGCCCCTACGAGGAAGGGTCGTGGGGACCCAACCAGGTCCACCAGCTGGTGGCCCCCTTCACCTGGCGGTTGCCCTTCGAACGCAAGTGGCGTGAGGGAAAGCCGAAGTCCGAAACCGGGCGCGGCAAGGGCTGATACTCACGACGTCGGCTGATACCTCAGACATCGCTGATACTTAAGACGGCCGGGGGGTGCTACTGAGGGTCGTCGCGATCGTGCGCGTTCATCATCTGCAGGTGAGCTGCCCCTCTGTCGTTGACGGCGTCGCCCAGCGCGATCAACTCCTCGATCGTGGCGACTGTGGCGCTGCCGGCTCGGGCTTGTTCGGCGAGCCGTGTCAGGATGTCGGCCTGCGCCAGCTTCGACGCGCGGGCCTGCGGAGCAGCATGGTCAACGGGCCACGCCCCCAAAGCTACCGGTCCGGTCCCGTCCGGCGCTGCGCCCCTCGCGTCACCGTCGGCATCTGCCCCAGTCTGTGGCTCGGCCTGCAGGGAGGTCATACTGGATTGTGATCCCGGGCTTTGCATCTCGGCTTCGGCCGAATCAGGGTCCGTTCCGAAGATGCCGCGCACCGCGAAGCCGATCAGAACAAGTGCCAGAATAGCGACGATGGAAATCACCGTGGGGCTTGAGCGACTCGACACCGGGCCCATCACGTCATCGGTATGTCGTCCCATTGCCATATCTTTGCAGATCGGTCGGGAAACTTACTACCCGAATACCTGGTGGCGGATAAAAAGACACCCTCTTGAGTCGGGAGATGTAGTGTGAAGCAATGCCTGTTCTGCGCTATCGGCGCTGGGGTGGAACCGAGCGCCATGGTGTATGCGGACGCGAAGGTGGTCGCCTTTCTCGACGTACGGCCGCTGTTCAAAGGGCACGTGCTGGTGGCTCCACGTTCCCACGTGCCGACGTTGGTTGAGCTTCCGGCAGATCTGCTGGGACCCGTCGTCGGTCTGGCCCAGTGCCTCGCCGCCGCCATGGTCAGTGCTTTGGGTGCCCAAGGCTCCTTCGTGGCCATCAACAACACGGTCAGCCAGTCGGTGCCTCATCTGCACATCCACGTGGTCCCCCGGACCAAGGGCGATGGACTGCGCGGCTTCTTCTGGCCCAGGCATACCTACCAGGACGGCGAGATGAGCCAGTACGCGCAGCGTCTCGCGGCGGCTCTCCAGGCCTCGGGGGTGGGTTAGCGCTCGTGTCGGAGTCCGGCGACCTCCGCGCGGAGCTCAGTGATGGTCGCGGCGAGCGCAGCAATGTCTCGGGCCGTCGCCGCCTGCGACTTCTCGGTCGTGTCAGCAACCTTCTCCAGGAACCACGACGACAAGCCAGCCGTGACCACGCCCAGCAGCGCGATGCCGGACAACATCAAGCCGAACGCAAACATCCGCCCCTCTAAGGTGACTGGCGAGAAATCGCCGTAGCCGACGGTGGTCACGGTCACCAGTGCCCACCAGATGGCGTCTTGCCAGGTCGTGATGTTGCTCCCGCTCACGCCTCGTTCGGCGTCCAGGACGGCAAGCCCCGAGATGGTGACGACCAGGATGGTGCCAACCGTGACGTAGGTGGCGACGTGTCCCCGCAGCCGTTCACCTGCTTGTTGCTGAATGAGGGCTAAGGCCACCACGAGGCGCAGTGGCCGCAACGCTGGGAGGGTGACTGCGGCCAGGTCGATCAGGTTATGCCGGACAAAATGCCACTTGCGTTCGGCGATAAACAATCTCACCGCATAGTCAACCGCAAAGATGATCCAGATGAGGTATTGCAGGACGTCGCAGACCTCACGAAGGGCGAGCGGTGCCCGGGGAGCGACGATGGGGATGGCGTAGGCAAAGAGAAATATCACGGCGAGCACCATGAGGGTGCCTCGAGTCTTGCTTTCCCACTGTTGCAACCGAGTCATGCGCCACATAATGACAGCCCCCACCTCGCCGTTGTCGTAGGCGGGTGGGGGCCGGCGTCGTGACAGGGTTAGAGGTCGAAATACATCTCGAACTCGTGCGGGTGGGGGCGCAAACGGATCGGGTCGATCTCGTTGGTGCGCTTGTAGTCGATCCACGCCGCGATCAGGTCTTCGGTGAAGACATCACCTTCGGTGAGGTATGCGTGGTCGGCCTCGAGCGAATCCAGCACATCGCCCAAGGACGCGGGGACCTGTGAGATGTTCGCCAGCTCAGCGGGAGGCAGTTCGTACAGGTCCTTGTCAACGGGGTCCGGGGGCTCGATCCGGTTCTTGATGCCGTCAAGTCCGGCCATCATCTGCGCCGCGAAGCACAGGTAGGGGTTCGACGACGGGTCCGGCACGCGGAACTCGACCCGCTTGGCCTTGGGGGAGTCGCCGGTGATCGGGATCCGGACACAGGCCGAACGGTTGCGAGCCGAGTAGACCAGGTTGACCGGAGCCTCGTAGCCCGGGACCAGGCGGTGGTAGGAGTTCATCGTCGGGTTGGTGAAGGCCAGCAGCGACGGTGCGTGCTTCAGCAGTCCGCCGATGTACCAGCGAGCGATATCGGACAGGCCGCCGTATCCAGACTCGTCGTAGAACAACGGCTCGCCGTCTTTCCACAACGACTGGTGCGTGTGCATCCCAGAGCCGTTGTCGCCGAACACCGGCTTGGGCATGAAGGTGGCCGTCTTCCCCACGGCCCACGCGCTGTTCTTCACGACGTACTTGAACTTCATCATGTCGTCGCCGGCCTGCAGCAGTGTGTTGAACCGGTAGTTGATCTCCTGCTGGCCGGCCGTTCCCACCTCGTGGTGGGAACGCTCGACCGACAAACCCACATCGGCGAGCTTCAACGTGATCTCGTCGCGGATGTCGGCGAAGTGGTCAACCGGCGGGACGGGGAAGTAGCCACCCTTGTAGCGTGTTTTGTCGCCTCGGTTGCCGCCCTCCTCGGCCCGGCCGGTGTTCCAGGCCGCCTCCACGGAATCGATGTAGTAGTAGCTCGCGTTCTGTTTCGTCTCGAAGCGCACGTCGTCGAAGATGTAGAACTCCGCCTCAGCCCCGAAGAACGCCGTGTCCGCGATGCCGGTCGAGCGAAGGTACTCCTCGGCCTTGAGGGCGATCTGGCGTGGGTCGCGGGCGTACGGCTCATCGGTGAACGGGTCCACGATGGAGAAGTTCATGATCAACGTCTTGTGGACACGGTAGGGATCGATGAACGCCGTGGTGGGGTCCGGGATGAGCTTCATGTCGGACTCGTGGATGGCCTGGAAGCCACGAATCGAGGACCCATCGAACATCTGACCGGCCGCGAATGCGTCAGCGTCGAACGTCTCGGCGGGAACGTTGAAGTGCTGCATCACCCCGGGCAGGTCGCAGAACCGCACGTCAACGAACTTGACGTCTTGCTCTTTGATGTAGGCGATTGCCTCTTCAGCGTTGCTGAACATCGATCCTCCTGAAAGTGGCGGGCAGGTCACCCAAGGCGCGGATGACCGGGTGCGGGTCAAGAATATGCATGAGGGGTTTCGCAGCCATCACCCAGACGTTTCCTGCGTGTTACGGCGGGGTAGTCTCCCAGCGTGACCGAGCCGAGCGCCTACCCAGGATCCGGGCTCGGACTGCCTGAGCGCGGACCCGGGTCGATGGCGCCGCTGGGCCGCCGGTTCGTGGCGATCGTGATCGACTGGGGGATATGCCAGCTCATCGTCTGGCTGCTGCTGGGGGGCCAATGGGGATCCGGCGCCGCGGCTTCGTTCGCTCCGCTGGCGATCTTCGCCCTGGAGAACGTCCTGATGGTCGCCACCGTGGGTTACACGGTCGGGCACCGGCTGTTGGGGCTGACCGTCCTGCGGCTGTCCCCGGATGACGTCAGCGCACCGTCAGCCTGGCTCGCGCACACCCCGGGTTTGCGGCCCGCAGCAGTCCGAACCGCGCTGTTGTGTCTGGCGATACCGGCAATGCTCTCGGATAGCCAGGGGCGCGGCTACCACGACCGTGCGGCGGGCACGGTCATCCTGCGTCAACCCCCGCAACGTTGATGGTCCTGGCGGGTCAGCGCCCACGCATGGACTTGCGGTCCACTCTGGCCTTGCGCGGGTCGACGCCTGCAGGCACCGGGGGCTTGCTGCTTCCCATGGCCTTCAGTCGTCGTTGAACGGCGATGGCTTCGTCTTTGCTGATCTTCTTGTCCAGCTTGTTCATCGTGCGGACCAGCTTCGACAGCCGGACTTCGCCCTCGTCCTGACCCACGCGCAGCACGTGAACCGGCACGGCGTCACCGGTGGCGCGGGTGGCACGTCGCTTCTCGGCCTGCACCAGCCGACCGGCCGGACCCTTCGGTCCCTCGCTGATCAGCACCACTCCGGGGCGTCCGACCGCTCGAAACACCATGGCGGCGTTGTGCAGGTCCCGCATTCCCCGCATCTTGCCACCGGCCTCGGCAGCGATAGGTTCACGATCGTAGAACCACCCACGGCGAAGTGAACCCAGGACTGCGCCGCTGGCCCCCGGCTGCCCCTCGATCTGGTGGAACGCAGCCTTCTCGGCCCGCCGGCTGAGCACGATCAACGCCGCGAGAAAAGCTGTCGGCAGGCCGAGGATGCCGAAGTAGACCACCTGATCGAAGGCCCAACCCAGCAGCAGCGCGAGGAGCAGCACCAGCAGGAACGCGAGCGCCATCCACCACACGGCGGACGGGTCGTTCTTGCGGGTCATCGTGAAGACCTGCCGCATCTGAGCGATGCGGCCCACCTTGTTGGGATCGGCCTTGCGTCGGCGACCGAAGCGTCGCCGCTTGCCGTCCCCTGAAGCCACGGTCTTTGAGTCTGCTGCCATGCGGGTCAGGATACGGGGGTGGCCGCGCGTGCGACCAATGCCGCGGCCTCTTGGCGCGCGGGGGCGTCGGCCTTGTCCGCCAGGTGCTGCAGATGCTCGGGAACCTCGCGACCGGTATGACGCATGGCCTGGGCCCACAGTCGGCCAGCGCGGTAGGAGCTGCGGACCAGTGGTCCCGACATGACCCCCTTGAAGCCGATCTCCTTGGCCAGCTCGCTCCAGTGCACGAACTCCTCCGGCTTGGCCCAGCGCTCCACCGGGTGGTGGCGAGGCGAGGGCCGGAGGTACTGGGTGATGGTCAGCAGGTCGGTGCCGGCACCGTGCAAGTCGTGCAGGGCCTGCTCAATCTCGTGATCCTCCTCGCCCATGCCCAGGATCAGGTTGGACTTGGTCACCAGTCCGGCATCGCGGCCCATCGTGATGACGGCCAGCGAGCGGTCGTAGTCGAATGCCGGCCGGATCCGCTTGAAGATTCGGGGCACCGTCTCGACGTTGTGGGCGAACACTTCGGGCGCCGCGTCGATCACCTGAGCGACCAGCTCGGGGATCCCGTTGAAGTCGGGGATGAGAATTTCCACCCCGGTACCGTGGTTGAGCCGGTGGATCTGCCGGATGGTTTCGGCATACAGCCACGCTCCACCATCGACCAGGTCATCGCGGGCTACTCCGGTGACCGTGGCGTAACGAAGCTGCATCTGCGCCACCGACTCGGCCACCCGGCGCGGCTCGTCGGCGTCGAAGTCGGCCGGCTTGCCGGTGTCGATCTGGCAGAAGTCGCACCGCCGGGTGCACTGCTCACCACCGATCAGGAAGGTCGCCTCGCGGTCCTCCCAGCATTCGAAGATGTTGGGACACCCTGCTTCCTGGCACACCGTATGCAGACCCTCCCCCTTGACGAGGGAGCTCAGTGCGGTGAACTCCGGGCCCATCTTTGCGGTGGTTCGGATCCAGGACGGCTTGCGCTCGATCGGGGTCTGGCTATTGCGTGCCTCAACGCGCAACATCCGGCGTCCTTCGGGTGCAACAGTCACGTAGCGCCTCCAACAACACAGTTTGACTTCACGAGTAGGTGTCCTGGTGCCAACACCAGGAGGTCCTAGGGTATGCCCTGGCCGTTCACTCCACGTCGCGGCGTCGAAAGACCACCCAGGTGCCCACCAGGACGACGGCGCTGAGCGCCCCCAAGTACACCGAGGCTTGGCTCAGCGACAAGACGTGTTCCACTTCGCGACACGCACCACCCCCCTCGCAGGGGTACGTAAACCAGGTCCAACCGTTCTGGGCGAAGGCGCGGATATTAGACCCCAGTAAGGCTGGGGTGAGCGCCGGGAGGATTCCACTGATGAGCGTTTCACCGACCACGGTGTAGATCAGGACCAGGCCCAACACCACGCTGGTCCTTCGTAGCAGTGTGCCCAATGCTGCGCCGAAGGCTGCGCTGACTGCGGCCAACCACGCCAGCCGAACACCTCGCCACAGAAGGCTCTGCCATTCGGCCGACGTCAAGGACGTGGGCAGACCGTTGAGTTGATACACCGCGAACATCCCGAGCACGGCAAGGGCCATACCGAGGATGGCGGCCGGGGCGGCGACGAGTGCTGCCGCCGCGACCTTGCTGACGTAGACCATCGTGCGCCGAGGCTCGAAGGTCAACCAGGTGCCCATCGTGCGATGGGAGTACTCGGCGGCGGTCGCCGAGGCGCCCACCAGGAGCGAGATGAGCAGGAACACCGTCGTCAGGCCGTCCAGCAGCGATCCCGTCTCGGGCTGGAGGTCGCCTGGGCCACCGATCCAGTCCTGCAGGGTGCCGATCTGATCTGCATCGCAACCGAAGTCGAGGGTCTGGTCGCCGGTCGCTTCCCGCTCCTGGTCCTGTTGCTCCAGACAGTCCGCACGGTATTGCTCGCCGTTCTCCTCGTAGTCAGCCACGTAGGCCTCGTACTCGCTCTTCATCATCTCGTACTGTTCCGAGCCCGGCGCGGCGGTCCGAGCCTGCAGGTGAACGGCGGTCAAGGACAACACCACGATCGCGAGAATCGCCAGCAGAGCTACGACCGGGAGCTTGCGCCACGACAACCGGGTGAGCTCCACCTTCAGCAGCCGGTTCATGCGTGCTCCCTCGATCCGAGGCGATCGCCCGCGGTGAGCTCGAGGAAGGCCGACTCCAGGTCTCGTCGAGCCGGCACTAGTCGATTCAGGTAGATGCCTCGGGCCGCCAACGTCGCCGTGATCTGCGACGGATCGTCAGCGCCGCTGACGATCAGCCCGGTGGCACTCAGCACCGCGCTGAATCCGGCATCCGTGAGCACCGCTGCGGCCGCGTCAGGATCGGCAACGCCGACGTCCACGCTGCCCGAGGTCTGACCGATGATGGAGGCCACACTGCCCTGCGCGATTACGCGGCCGCGCCCGATGATCGACACCGTGTCGGCGATCTGTTCGATCTCGGCCAGGATGTGGCTGCTGACCAGCACCGTTCGTCCGTGATCGGCCAGCCCCCGCATCGTGTCCCGAATGTCACGGATCCCGGCGGGGTCCAGGCCGTTGGTCGGCTCGTCGAAGATCAGTAGATCGGGCGACTTCAGCAAGGTGGCCGCGATCGCGAGCCGTTGCTTCATACCCAAGCTGTACGTCTTGAACGTGTCGCGACCGCGCTCACCGAGACCGACTTCCTCGAGCACGGCATCGACGCGATCGCCCGTGCTGCCGATGGCCTGGGCCAAGAGCAAGAGATTGCGTCGACCGGAGAACGAGGGGAAGAACTTGGGTGACTCGACCACCGCCCCGACACGATCCACCACCTCGGGCAGGCGATGGGGAACGGGCTGTCCGAACAGATGCATCGTGCCCGAATCGGCCTGGATGAGGCCGAGCAGCATACGGATGGTGGTGGTCTTGCCGGACCCGTTCGGCCCGAGGAAACCGTGGACTCCGCCCGTGGGGACGTCGAGGTCCAGGCCGTGGACGGCTACCTGAGTCCCGCGGATGCCTCGATAGGTCTTCCGCAGCCCACGGGTGGTGATGGCCATGGACTCATCGCTTGGTGGTGTCTGCACTGGTGGGGACACACGTGGGAGTTAAGCAGACCGTGGCCTCACACGGTGTCGAACACGCGGTGCAAGTGACGCTCGACCAGTGGCAAGGCGTCACTGACAGACACCGGACGGGACAGTTCGTGGCTCAGCGACGTCACCCCGGCATCGGCAATCCCGCACGGGACGATCGGCTCGGCCCAACTCAGGTCACAGTCACAGTTCAGCGCGAATCCGTGCATGGTCACGTCCCGGCTGACTCGTATGCCGATCGCGCCCACCTTGCGATCGCTGCCGCCAGTGCTGTCTGCTCGGAGCCACACTCCGCTACGGCCCTCGATTCGCTGGGCGGGCACCCCGAACTCGGCGCACACGCCCATCATTACGTCCTCGAGCCGTCGCACGTGAGCGACCACGTCCACCGGCGAGGGCAGGCGCATGATGGGATAACCGGTCAGCTGACCAGGACCGTGCCAGGTGATCTTTCCGCCGCGATCGACGTCGACCACCGGTGTGCCGTCGCTCGGACGTTCGTGCGGCTCGGTGCGTTTGCCCGCCGTATAGACCGCGTCGTGCTCCAACAGGAGCGTGGTGTCCGGGGACTCGCCCGCCACGACGGCGGCGTGCACCTCTCGTTGCATCTGCCAGGCGGCGAGATAGTTCACCGGGTGCGGCATGAAGCCCACTCGCTCGATCTGCATACCCGCACTCTACGCGGCGGCCCTGTGGATAAGTCCGGCCCCACTGTCGACTGATGCGCCATGCTTCGTGGATGGATGAGCACCGTAGTGACGCGCGCAGTGGGGGGACCGAGCGGTTCATCCCCGGCTACGACCTGACTCACGAGATGACTCCTCGGGGTCTGCGCGGCGTGAGCTGCGGCCAGGGGGTGCGACACGCCGACGGGCTGGCGGTGGCGCTGACTCTCCTGGATGTCGCGCAGGGGACCGATGCTCCCGCGCGGGTGGACAGCGCGTTGCGGCTCGCGGCGCAGGTTTCGCGCATTCGGCACGAGCACGTGATCCGGGTGCACGACGTCCTGCCCCTGAGCGACGACGAGGGACGGTGCACCGCGGTGGTGGTGGCCACTGCCGTGCCCGACGGTGGGTCGCTGACCGATCGGCTGGACCGAAGCGGGTCGTTGCCGCTCGCCGAAGCCATCACCCTGGTGTGCCCACTTGCCGAGGCGCTGCAGCACGTGCACGACTGCGCAGTGGTGCACGCAAGCATCACCAGTGATGCGGTGGTGTTCACCCACGAGGGCAAACCGCTGCTGGCCGATGTCGCGCTCGCGCAGATCGCGATCGCCTCGCCAGGCGCCCTCACCGGCTCACCCGACGCGTTGGCCCCAGAGCTGGTCGAGGGATATGCGCCTTCGGTGGAGTCTGATGTCTATGCCTTTGCCTCGGTGGTGTGGGAGGCGTTGACCGGTGAAACGCCGGGGTGGGTTGGTGCCCGGGGTGATCTCGAGGACCTGGCGTCCGAGGTGCCGGTCGGTGTTCGCGAGGTGCTGGGCCGAGCTCTGTCAGCAGAACCTGACGAACGCCCTCGGTTGTCGGAGATCGCGATGGAGTTCCGGGCTGTCGGGCACCCGGAATCCATCCGCCTGGGCGGTGACCTGGCCCGCGATGTCCCAACACGGATTCGGGCCATGGCCGCGCGAGCGCCGACGAGTCATCGGGCTCCGCCCTCGCGTCGGCGTCGGACCGTGCTGGTGGCCATCGCCACGGCAGCCCTGGCGACGGTGGTCGCGGCCGCCACCCTGGCCTCGGGTCACCGCGACCGCGCGGCCGAACTCGGTGGCGGGGGGAGTACGACCACGACTGCGACCACGGATGCGGATGCGATTGCGACTGCACCGTCCACGGCGACTGAGACGTCGACGGGGGATGTGGCTGCAGATGCGGTCCCCGTGGGTAGTGCAACACCCGGGGATAGTGCAGCGGAGCCGGTCCAGGAGTGGCGCGACGAGATTCAAGCGGTGCTTCGTGCCCGAGCAAGCGCCTGGGAATCGGGTGATCCCGAGGACCTGAGGCGGGCCCACGCAGCGGGTTCCGAGGCGCTGTCGGCCGATAGAGCCGACCTGGTCACGGCCGAAGCGGCGGGCATCCGCTACGTGGACCTCGAGTTCGTTGCCGATGCGGTGCAGATCGTCGCCGTCGAACCGGTCGATAGCGAAACCATCGACAGCGCAGAAGAAGTGACCGCAGACGTCACCGTCAGCCGCGGCGCTTTCACGGTCGCTAGTGAGGAGGGGAGCAGGCAGATCGAGCCGAGTAGCGAGGTGGTTCAGCTGACGCTACGCAGGGAGCCGGACGGTTGGCGTCTGTGGGCCTGGAATCCAGGAAGGAAATCCGAGGAGTAGCACCGATCGACGGGGTAGGCGCTCAGTCAGATGGTGTCGGACCGCTGGCGGTCAACCACTCCATTGCCGAGTCCAGGTCTGGGTGGTCCCAGACGAAACCTGCATCGCTGAGCACCGTCGGAAGCGCTCGTTGGCTGCCGAGGATGTCCCCAGCCATTTCCCCCAGAGCGAGGCGAAGGGCAATGGTCGGCGCGGGCAACAGTGCGGGACGGCGCAACTGCTCACCGAGCGCCTTCACCACATCCGCCTGCGTATCCGGGGTGGGGCCGCTGAGGTTGACTGCGCCGGCGATATCAGGGTGGTCGATCAGGAAGAGCACAGCACGGACGTGATCGTGCAGGGTGATCCAGGCCCAGTACTGCTTTCCTGAACCCAACGGTCCCGCAAGCCCGAACTTGGCAAGAGGCATCATCTTGGCCATGGCCCCGCCCTCGGTCGAGAGCACGATCCCGGTCCGAGCCAGCGCCACGGAGGCACCAGCTTCTCGGGCCGGCCACGTCGCAGCTTCCCAGTCTCGGCACACGTGCGCCAAGAACCCCTCGCCCAACCGAGACTCCTCGGTCAGCACGTCGGCGCCACGGTCTCCGTAGTAGCCAATCGCTGACCCAGCGACGAAGCGGATGGGGTGGTCGAGGGCGGCGACCGCCCGAGCCACGGCCTCGGTTCCGTCCACCCGAGAGTCGCGGATCGCCTTCTTGTAGTCGCTGGTCCAGCGGTGGTCGCCGATGCCGGCCCCCGCGAGGTGCACGATCGCGTCGACGCCCCGCAGAGCCGCCGGATCGAGCTCGCGCTTGTGCGGACTCCACTGTGCTTCGCGAACCCCAGGGGGCAGGCCGTCGGCCTGCGGGTCGCGTCGTACCAGGTGAACCACCGTGTCACCGCGAGCCCGAAGGGCCTGCGAAAGCGCCGAGCCGATCAGGCCGGACGCCCCGGTGATCGCTACGGTCTGACCGCCCGGAGCCGAACCCGCAGACATGTCCGCGGATGGGGCGCCCGCAGGGCCATCGTCGTGGCTATTCATCAGACTTCAAAGGAGGCCTCTTCGAGCCGGGCCTTGACCGTGGACAGGAAGCGGGCTGCGTCCGCACCGTCGACGATCCGGTGGTCGTAGGTCAGCGCGAGGTAGACCATCGAGCGGATGGCGATCGTCTCCCCACCGTCCTCGTCCACCCTCACGACAGGGCGTCGAACGACGGACCCGGTGCCCAAGATTCCCACCTGGGGTTGATTCAGAATCGGGGTGTCGAACAACGCCCCTCGGCTCCCGGTGTTCGTCAAGGTGAACGTTCCACCGCCCAACTCATCGGGACCGACCTTGTTGGTCCGGGTGCGTTCGGCCAGGTCGGCGATCTTTCGAGCCAGCCCTGCCACGTTGAGATCCCCGGCGTCTTTGATCACCGGGACGATCAAGCCCTTCTCGGTGTCTACCGCGATACCGAGGTTCTCCTGCGCGTGGAACACGACCTGTTCGCCGTCGATGCTGGAGTTCACGGTGGGGTGTTGCTTGAGCGCTTCGACTGCGGCCAACGCGAAGAACGGCATGAAAGACAGCTTCACGCCCTCTCGCTTCTGGAACTCGTTCTTTGCCTGGGTACGCAGCTGCGCCACCTTCGTGACGTCGACCTCGACAACCGTGGTGAGCTGGGCACTGACCTGGAGTGACTCGACCATCCGGGTGGCGATGACCTTGCGCAGACGCGACATCTTCTCCGTGGTGCCACGTTTTTCTGAGGCCGCCCCCCCGCCGGCAGGTGCGGATCCCGCCGAGGGCGCGGACGTCGCGTTCTTGGTGGACGAAGCGCTCTCGGTCGAGGAGGCAGAAGCCGCTGCCGGTGCTTGCGGTTCGGGCTCGTCCTGCGCACTCTTTGCCGCATCGAGCACATCCTGTTTGCGGATCCGGCCACCCACGCCCGTGCCTTCGATGGCGTCGAGGTCGACATCGTGCTTGGCGGCCAACTTGCGAACCAGCGGGGTGACGTAGGCGCTCACGTCTTTGGAGTCACCGGTTGAATCTGCACTCTGCGACGTATCCGCCGTGGGCGCGTCCGACTGCTCGCCCTGACTGTCCTCGGCCTGGCCCTTGCTGCCCGAAGACTGTCCGGACGCCTCGGAACCCTCAGTCGTGGCGGACTGTTCGTCTGCCTCCTCGTGCAGCTTTTGCTCCGAGGCGAGGTCTTCCTCACCCCCATCTGAGTCGGCACCACCGCCGGAGTCGGCGTCGCTGTCTTCTTCTGGTGCCGCGGATCCTGCCTCACCATCAGAGGAGTCAGCGTCGCTGTCTTCCTCTGGTGCCGCGGATCCTGCCGCACCCCCGATGATCGCCAAGTCGCCGCCAACCTCGACGGTATCGTCTTCGGCGGCCAAGATCTGGGTGAGCTTCCCGGCTACCGGGGAAGGAATCTCGGTGTCGACCTTGTCCGTCGAAACCTCGAGGAGCGGCTCGTCGACGTCGACGTCGTCGCCCTCTTCTTTGAGCCAGCGTGTCACCGTGCCTTCGGTCACCGACTCCCCGAGCGCAGGCATCGTCACCCGCTCGCCCTCCCCGGAGCTCTCGTCCGCCTGGTCGCCGCTGCTCGAGGTATCGCCCTCGGGTGAGGATTCCTCAGCGCCGGACTCAGCGTCGCTGTCGTTGTCGTTGTCGTTTTGACTGTCGCTGTCGTCCTGACTGTCGCTGTTGCCCTGGCTGTCGTCCTCGTCCTGCGCGTCGCTCTCGTCCCCAGAGGAGTCCGACGGTTCAGCTGCCTCGTCACCGATGACGGCCAAGTCCGCTCCCACTTCGACGGTCTCGTCTTCCTCGGCGAGGATCTCTTGCAGCACACCAGCCACCGGCGACGGGATCTCGGTGTCGACCTTGTCAGTCGAGACTTCGAGCAACGGCTCGTCGACCTCGACCTCGTCGCCCACGCTCTTCAACCATCGGGTGACGGTGCCCTCGGTGACGGACTCACCCAAGGCTGGCATGCTCACGCGTTCAGACATATTCGACGTCTCCTCGTCCGGGGATTGGCAGTCTAGTTGTGCAGTAGGGATTTGTGCAGGCGCTCACGTGTGCGAGTGCAGTGGTTTACCGGCCAGGGCCATGTGTGCCTCGCCCAGGGCTTCGTTTTGGGTGGGATGGGCATGAATCAACGTGGCGACCTCCTCGGGCAAAGCTTCCCAGTTCACGATCAGCTGCGCTTCGCCCGCCTGTTCGCTCATCCGCGCGCCGATCATATGCACTCCAAGGACCGGACCGTCGGAGGCCGAGCGCACCACCTTGACGAACCCGGCGGTCTTCAGGATCTGCGACTTGCCGTTCCCCGCCAGACTCATTTCCCGACAGTCCGCCGTCCCGAACCTCTCCTGCACCTCACGTTCCGTCAATCCCACCGAGACGACCTCAGGGTCGCTGTAGGTCACCCTGGGTATGCCGCTCTCGCTGATCGGCGTCGGGTTCAAACCGGCGATCTGCTCCGCGACGAAGATGCCCTGGCCAAAACCTCGATGCGCCAGCTGCAGTCCGGGCACGATGTCTCCGACGGCGTATATCCCGGTGACCGTGGTGCGCAACCGTTCGTCTGTGCGGACGAAGCCTCGATCGGTGACTACACCGAGCTCGTCGAGTCCGAGGTCTTCGCTGACGGGGGCTCGACCAACCGCCACGAGCAGAAGATCAGCGTCGATGTCGCTGCCGTCGGCGAGGGTCACGCGGACCACCTCGCCTTCGTCCTGGGCGCTGGTGACCGAGGTCGAGGTCAACACGGTGACGCCGCGCTTGCGCATGGCGCGACGTAAGGCCGTCGAGATCGCGGCATCTTCGGAGGGCAGGAGTCGGTCTGCGGCCTCGATCACGGTGACCTCGGCGCCGAAGGAACAGTAGATGGATGCGAACTCCACGCCGATGACGCCCCCGCCGAGCACGACGACCCGCTGCGGCACGACATCGAGGGCCAGGGCTTGCTCGCTGGTCACGATCCGGCCGCCGATGGGCGCGGCGGCCAGCAGTCGTGGGCGGGACCCGGTCGCCAGCACGATGTTGCGGCCCGTCAGTGTGGTGTCCGCCACGGCGACCGAGGTCGCCGACGTCACGGTCCCGGTGCCGTGTAGGTAGTCGATCGAGGCTGCTGAGACCAAGCCCTGCAAACCCGTGTGCAATCGTGAGACCACGGCGTCTTTGTAGCGGTTGACCGCGGGCATGTCGATCGAGTCCAGCGTGGCGCGCACGCCGAACGTCTCTGCCGTGCGGGCAGCGTCCGCCACCTCGGCGGCGTGCAACAGTGCCTTGGTCGGAATACATCCCCGGTGAAGACAGGTGCCACCAAGGTCGGCCTGCTCCACCAGCGCAACGCTCAGTCCCAACTGGGCCGCCCGTAACGCACACGCGTAGCCCCCGCTCCCACCCCCCACAATGATGATGTCGTAGATCGGCTCCGATCCTGCCGCAGACTGCATACCGGCATCTTGTCATCTCCGGCCAGCCGCACTGCCCAACGCCTCGAACTGCGCTGGCCGGTAGGCGACATGAGCAGGGTGGTTTAGCCTCGGTGGCTATGACGTGGTGGCGACGTAAGCGCAGCGCCGGCAGTGACGCCGGTAAGACGGGCGGCCATAGGCCGCGCGGGCGAACCGACGGACCGGACATGGCGATTGACCTCGCTGCGGTACACGCCTACGCACAGGAGTTCATCGCCTCCCGCCGAGGGGTGGAGGGCTACGTCGAGCCTGCGACCAACATCAGCACGACGACCTTGGTGCTGATTGCTCACGATGGAGAGTGGACGCGTCGGGCCGTGGGAAGCCCGCGGGCTGCGTTCGGGATGTGCCGCGACTTGTCTATCCCGGTCTACGACGTGAACCAGACGGGATATCCGGCGCGGATGCGTGAATGGTCTCGTCGTCAGCGCGACCACTGAACCTGGCTCGGACCCGCGAGGAGCCCGCGATCAATTCGCTGGTAGCGAGGTGGGTGTGATGCCAGACTGGAGAGCACCGACCGCAGGAGGAACGCATGGCTGATCAATCAGCGCAGACGAACCACACGGACCGTCCGGACGAGGATGAAGTCAAGCGCAAGTTCCGGGAAGCGTTGGACAAGAAGCATTCCCACGGCGGAACGGACGTCTCCGACACCACGGAGCACGGCAAGGTGGCCGGGTCCAGCGGCGCCAAGACCAGCGGCGCCCAGCAGATGTTTCGCCGCAAGAGCGGCTAGCCGCCGTAGCTGCGCGCGAACTCAATGAGCGCCCGCACGCCGGCGCCGGTGCCACCCTTCGGCGTGTATCCGAAGGGTGAGTCGTCGTTGTAGGCCGGTCCGGCGATGTCCAAGTGGGCCCACGGGAGCACCGCGCCGGAGGCGTCCTGACCAACGAACTCCGACAGGAAGGTGGCAGCGATCATCGCCCCGGCGACGCGATCACCGGTGTGCTTGATGTCGGCCACCGGGGAGTCCATGCTCGATCGCAGCTCTTCGGGCAGCGGCAGAGCCCAGGCAGGCTCACCGGCCGTGGCCGCCGCGGCCAACGCGCGGGAGATGACCTCTTCGGTGTTTCCCATGACGCCGAACGTTCTCGAGCCCAACGCGACCGTGCAGGCCCCCGTCAGCGTCGCGATGTCCACGATCGCGTCAGGTTGCCGCTCCGAGGCCAGGGCCAGGCCGTCGGCCATGACCAGCCGACCCTCGGCGTCGGTATTGATGATCTCCACGGTCTTGCCGCCGCGCATCGTGACGACGTCGCCGGGACGCTGGGCGAGGTCGCCAGTCATATTCTCTGCCAAGCACAAGTATCCGGTGACTGCGACGGGCAGGCCCAACTCGGCGATCGCCAGGACGGCTGAGGCGACCGCGGCGGCTCCGCCCATGTCGCACTTCATCGTGACCATGCCGGTGGCCGGCTTCAGGCAGAGGCCGCCGGAGTCGAAGGTGATGCCCTTGCCCACGAAAGCCAGCGACGCGGAGGCCTTCTTGGGTGAGTACGTCATGGTCACCAAGCGGGGTCCACGGGCTGAGCCCTGGCCAACCCCGATAATCCCGCCACACCCCTCGGTCTGAAGCCGCTGGGGATCCCAGACCTCGACGCTGACGTCCTTGGAGGCTCGCCGAGACACCGACGTGGCGAACGACTCCGGATAGAGGGCGTTCGGTGGGGTGTTGACGAGATCGCGGGCGTAGGCCACTGCTTTGGCTACCGTTTCGAGGCGGTCGCTCAGCTCGCGGCTCTCTTTGGCCCGCGGTGCGATCCCGGTCAGGATCACCGACGCCAAGGGTGCCTTGGCCGAAGAGTTCTTGCCGACGCCAAAGAAGGTGTGGAAGGCGTAGGCGCCCAAGAGCGCTCCTTCGCCGGTCGCGGCACCCTGCTCCAGGCTGGGCGGCCCCAGGGCGAAAGCGGCGCGCTCTTTGCCCGCCAAGGCTCGGGCGGCGGTCCCAGCGGCTCGTCGAACGCGCTCGGCTGAGTCGGGTCGGCTCACTCCCGGGCGGGCGGTGTCGCTCCCCGTTCCCACGACCAACACGAGCGGCGCCGTGACCTTGGCCACCCCGGTGAGGGTGATCACCTCATCAGCTGAACCCCCAGCACCGAGCGCCGCAAGGGTGTCGTTGACCGCGCTCGTCACCGCGCGCGGCAGCTCCAGATCCGCGACCAGCTCTGCGTGACCGTCGACGGATCGTGAGGCCAGAACGAGGGCGTCGCAGCGGATCGATGCGGGGCGTGCCGCGGACAGCGAGAGTGCGGTGCGAAGTGACGACATAGGCCATGCTCCTGGGCTCAGCGTGGGGATGGGCAGTCCTGAGACCCTAGCCGAGTGGTCCGACGTCGACATGGCTCAGGGCCGATACAGTCGCGTCCATGAGTGATAGCCAGCCCAAGACTTCTCCGCTGCACCGCTTCCACGTCGAGCTCGGCGCCAAGATGGCCGACTTCGGCGGCTGGTCCATGCCGATCGAGTATGCGGGCGGGGGAGTCGTCTCTGAGCATCACGCTGTTCGCGAGCGGGTCGGCATCTTCGACGTCTCGCATCTGGGCAAAGCGGTGGTCCGCGGACCCGGCGCCGTGTCGTTCCTCAATGCGAGCCTGACCAATGACCTGGGACGCATCGCGCCCGGTCAGGCGCAGTACACCATGTGTTGTGCGGCCGACGGTGGCGTGGTGGATGACCTGATCGCGTACCTGGTCTCGCCCGAAGAAGTCTTCTTGATCCCCAACGCAGCGAACACCTCGGGTGTGGTCTCGGCCTTGGCGCAGAGCGCGCCGCCCGAGATCTCGGTGACCGGATGTCACGAAGATTATGCCGTGATAGCGGTTCAGGGCCCGTTGAGCGATCAGGTGCTGGAGCGGCTCGGACTTCCGAGCGATCACGCGTTCATGAGCTTCGTCGACGCGCAGACACAGGGCCGCCCGGTGCGGGTGTGCCGCACCGGCTACACCGGTGAGCGCGGCTACGAGCTCGTGCTGGCCAGCAGTGATGCTCCCGACCTGTGGCAGAGCCTGATGACGGCCGTCGGGGCCCTGGGCGGGTCGCCGTGTGGGCTCGGCGCCCGAGACACGCTGCGGACGGAGATGGGATACGCCTTGCACGGACACGAGCTGGGTCCGGACATCACGCCGGTGATGGCCAGGACCGGCTGGGCCGTCGGCTGGAACAAGCCGGACTTCTGGGGCAAGGCGGCGCTGAGTGCCCAACGCGAACACAAACAGGGACCCTTGTCCCGCGGCCTGAAGGTGACCGGTCGCGGCATACCCCGGGCAGGTTGCGAGGTGCGGGACCAGGAGGGCGGCGTCGTAGGTGTGGTCACTTCGGGCACGTTCTCGCCGACCCTGAAGCAGGGCATCGCCCTGGCGCTGCTCGATCGATCGGTCGCACTGGACGACCAGGTCCAGGTCGACGTGCGGGGACGCCACCTGGCGGCCACGGTGGTCAAGCCACCCTTCGTGGACCTGACGTCACGATGAACGCGAGGGATGCGCTGAAGGCCACGTCGCAGGTCCGCCGCGAGTGTGTGCGAGCCCCGATAGGCTGCTGCCATGGCTGAAGCACATCGCTGGCGTTTCGTGGATCCTTCGGGGGCCGTCCTGACCGACCTCGGACTGGCGGAGGTGGCCTTCCCCAGTCAGTCCGAAGCAGAAGCATGGTTGGGAGAGGAGTGGCCCCTCCTAGCGGAGGCCGGCGTCGGCTCGGTGACCCTGCTGCGGGGCGATGAGGTGGTCTACGGCCCGATGAGCTTGAGCCCGTGAGCTGAGCGCACGAGACAGGCTGCCTCACGCTGAGTTGATAGCGGTCACGCTGGGTTGCTAGCGGCGGCGCAGGGGCTCGCCGCGAGTGACCTGGGCCCGAGGAACACGCGACATCCGCATTTGGAACGAGCGCAACACCACGTATGACGCCGAGCGCTTGGGTGGTTCGGTCCCGAACTCGTCCACGAAGGCCGTCTTCGTGCGCCTCCATAGCAGCACCGCGTCCAGCAGGCCGAACAAGATCAAGCCGTAGGCACCGGCAAACATGGCCAGCTGAACCCCGGGAATCTGGACCAGTGAAGCCGCCAGGATCAAGAGCATCGTGGGCAGCAGCACCTCGCCGATGTTCCATCGACGATCCACCGCGTCGCGAAGGTAACGTCGCTGCGGCCCGCGGTCTCGGGCGGCTAGGTACTTCTCTTCGCCACGCATCATTCCGTCGCGGGCGATCGCCCGCTGCAACCGCAGCTTCTGCTTCTGGTCCTTCGTGGCTCCCTTGGTGTCTGCCACCAAGGGCCGCCGGCGAGCGGCCTCGGAATCCCGGCGTTTGGGCGTCGGGCGCCCCTTACTGGAGGTCGTCTGGGTCGCCGAAGCGCTCACCACCTCGTGCCCGGCGTCGGTTTCGGGCTCGGACGTCGGCTCAGTCTTCTTGCGGAACAACACCTGCCCACTCTATGCGGTCCCGCGCTTGGTTAGGCTCGCCCGATGGACCACGTTGACGCGACACCGGAGCGAGACGCACCTGCACGACCGGATTCGGGGGCGGACCACCTCGCCGAACTGCGGCATCGTGTCGCCGAGCTCATGCCCGGGGTGCGCTCGGACCTCGAGGCCCTGACCCGGATCCCGTCGGTGTCTTTGGGCTCCTTTGACCAACGACACGTGGACGACAGCGCGCAGGCCGTGGCCGACCTCCTGAGAGCCGAGGGGATGGAGGTTTCCATCGTCCGCGAAGGAGGCCGTCCCGCAGTGATCGGTTCGTTGGCCGGCCCCCCAGGGGCGCCCACCGTCTTGCTGTATGCCCACCACGACGTGCAGCCCCCGGGCGAAGACGACGAATGGGACAGTGCGCCGTTCGAGCCGACCCAGCGCGGCGATCGGCTCTACGGCCGTGGCATTGCTGACGACAAGGCCGGGGTGATGGCCCATGTCGCAGCGTTGCGGGCGCACCGAGGAGCACCGCCGGTCTCGGTGACCGTCTTCGTCGAGGGGGAGGAAGAAATCGCCTCGGGGAGTCTTCCGCAGATTCTGGCCCGGCATGGCGACGCCCTGAGAGCCGACGTCATCGTGCTGGCCGACTCACACAACTGGAAGGTCGGCGTGCCGGCGTTGACGACCACGTTACGGGGTCTGGTGCGGGTGGTAGTCAGCGTTCGTGCCCTCGACCATGGGGTCCACTCCGGCCTGTATGGCGGGGCGGTGCCCGACGGGTTGACCGCACTGTGTCGCTTGGTAGCCACCTTGCACGACGAGTGGGGGGACGTTGCTGTCCCGGGACTATTGCGCTCCAGCGCCGCAGACCTGGACTATTCCGAAGAGGATCTGCGTGCGGACAGCTCGCTCAGCGCGGGGGTCCAGCCGATCGGAACGGGCTCCTTCCTCTCGCGGATGTGGACTCAGCCCTCCATGACGGTCATCGGCATCGACGCGCCGAGCGTGGATCGCGCAGCAAATCTGCTGTCCCCCGTGGGTCGGGCCAAGCTGTCGATGCGGGTTCACCCCGACCAAGACATGGACGCGGCATACCAAGCCCTGCGTGAGCACCTGGTCGAGCATGCGCCCTGGGGTTGCCACGTCGAGGTGGAGCTCGAGGACCAGGGTCCGGGTTTCAGCGCATCGGCCCACGGGCCGGTCTACGATCAGGCTCGCGCCGCCTTCGAAGACGCCTGGGGGACCCCGCCGGTGGACATCGGGGTGGGCGGCTCGATTCCGTTCGTCGCCAGTTTTGCCGAGCAGTTCCCCGAAGCGGCCATCCTGGTCACGGGCGTCGAAGATCCGGACACCCGGGCCCACGCGGCCAACGAGAGCCTGCATCTGGGGGAGTTCGAGCGGGTGTGCCTGGCGCAGGCCGTCCTGTTGCACCGTCTCGGCACCACCGCCCACAGCAGCACCGAGGAGACCCCATGAAGAACGGCAGCTACGTCGAAGACTCGTTTGAGCGCGACACCCGATACATCCCGGACCGGATCACGGCCGCGGGCACACCGCAAGGGCACATGGTCCAGGCTGGTCGCTACCGCCTCGTCGTGGCCAGAGCATGCCCGTGGGCCCACCGAGCGGTCGTGTCTCGTCGTCTTCTCGGACTGGAAGACGCGCTGTCCATGGGCATTTGCGGCCCGGTGCATGACGCCGACAGCTGGGCCTTCGACCTCGACCCCGACGGGAAGGACCCCGTCCTGCACATCCCGAAGCTCAAGGACGCCTACGAGGCCCGACCGCAGGGATACCGGCCCGGGGTGACGGTGCCAGCCATCGTCGAGATTTCGACGGGGCAGGTGGTGACCAACGACTTCCAGCAGATGACCCGTGACTTCGCCACGCAGTGGTCCGGTCTGCACCGGCAAGGAGCCCCCGACCTCTATCCGCAGGATCGTCGGGACGAGATCGAAGAAGTGGCTTCGTTGGTCTACGAAGACGTCAACAACGGGGTGTATCGCTGCGGCTTCGCCGGCACCCAGGACGCCTACGACACGGCATACACCAGGCTCTTCGAGCGGCTCGACTGGCTCACTGAGCGCTTGCGCACCCAGCGGTACCTGGTGGGCAACCAGATCAGCGAGGCCGACATCGCGCTATGGACCACCTTGGTGCGCTTCGACGCGGTCTATCACGGGCACTTCAAGTGCAACCGGCAGAAACTGGAGCAGATGCCGGTGTTGCACGCCTACGCCCGCGACCTGTTCCAAACCCCTGGCTTCGGGGACACGGTCGACTTCGACCAGATCAAAGCGCACTACTACGCCACGCATCTGGACATCAACCCCACCGGCGTCATCCCGCGGGGGCCGCTGTCCCAGGGTTGGCTGGCTGCGCATGATCGAGCCGAGTTGGGCGGATCGCCGTTCGGTGAGGGCACCGCACCACCGCCTCCGCCGCCCGGGGAGCGGGTGCCGGACCTGCCACGCAGCAGCGATAGCGACTGAGCGCATTACGCTTGCCCACTGTGTCTGACTCCGCTGTGCCCGACTTCGATGTGACTGACCCCGATGGGACTAACTCAGATGGGACTAACTCAGATGGGACTAACTCGGATGGGCCTCGCGCCCCGGTAACCTCGGCCGGCGCCGCGCTGGCCGACTCGACGTCGGCCTCGTCGCTGCGCCGCACCGTCCAGCGGTCCGCGCAGATCGAGCACGAGATCGCTGCGGATCCGAGTCAGTTCCGAGTGCTCACCGGAGATCGACCCACCGGGAACCTGCACTTGGGACACTACTTCGGCACCTTGGCCAATCGAGTGTCGTTGCAGCGTGCCGGAGTCGACACCCTTGTCCTCATCGCCGACTACCAGGTCATCGCGGACAGGGACGGCGTCGGTCCGTTGCGCGAACGGGTCTACTCCCTGGTGGCTGACTACCTCGCCGTCGGGCTGGATCCGGAGGCCACGACCATCTTCACGCACTCCGCCATCCCGGAGCTCAACCAGCTGATGTTGCCGTTCCTATCCCTGGTGACCGAAGCCGAGCTGCGTCGCAACCCGACGGTCAAAGCTGAGTCCGAGGACACGGGCGGGCGGCCGATGTCCGGCCTGCTGCTCACCTATCCGGTGCATCAGGCTGCCGATATCCTCTTCTGCCAGGCCAACCTGGTGCCTGTCGGCAAAGACCAGCTCCCACATCTGGAGCAAGCTCGTGTGATCGCGCGCCGCTTCGATGAGCGGTATGGACGGGCCGATCCTGACCGTCCCGTCTTCCGTTCCCCCGAGGCGCTCCTGTCCTCGGCGGCCAACCTCTTGGGCACGGACGGGACCAAGATGAGCAAGTCCAAGGGCAACACCATCGAGTTGGCGATGGACGCCGACAGCACCGCCGCGGTGCTGAAGAAAGCGGTCACCGACTCCGATCGGCACATCACCTACGATCCCGAGCGGCGCCCCGAGGTCGCCAACCTGGTGCTGTTGACCGCGCTGTCCAGTGGGCGTGACCCGCACGACGTTGCTGAGCAGATCGGCAACGCCGGCTCAGGGGCGCTGAAGAAGCAGGCAACCGAGGCGGTCAACGAGCACTTCGCCCCGATCCGCGCTCGCCGCCGCGAACTCGTCCACGACCCCGGCTATCTACGGGACGTCTTGGCCCGTGGCAACGAGCGGGCCACCGGTATCGCTGCTCGTACGTTGAACGAGGTTCGCGACGCCATGCAGATGCAGTACTGAACGGGGCAGTGGAGATGCGCGTCATGGTCATTGCCGACCGCTTCGGCCCGGAGGATGGCCGGAGCGCTCGGCACGTTGCCCGCGACGTCGCCACCGGGTGGTTGGAAGCGGCTCCGCACGACGTGGTGGAGCAACACGCGATCTCGGACGGCAGCGCCGGGTTCATCGACGCGGTCAGCGCAATCGCGCACGAGACCGCACCCGTGGTGATCGACGGGCCCTATCGCGGACCTGCCGATGGCGGGGGGTCGGTCCCGGCGCAGATCGCGCTTGCCGGTGAGACGGCATACATCGAGGTGGCGCACGTCGTGGGCCGGCACCTGGTGCCGGACGGGATGGACGACGAAACGAGCCTGCAGGCCACCAGTGCCGGAGTTGGTGAGTTGCTGCTGGCCGCACGTGACACCGGGGCACGACGGATCGTGGTCGGGGTGGGTATCGACGTGGCCTGCCACGACGGCGGCCGGGGACTGCTCCAGGCACTCGGCGCCGGGCCCGATCTGGAAGCCCTGCCGCAGGTGTGTGCAGACTGGTCGGGGACATCGCTGGTGCTGGCCACCGCCTCGCAGATGCCGCTGACCGGTTTTCACGGAGCGAGTGCCGCCTTGGCCTCCGAGCACGGCGTGAGCCCCCAGATCTCCCAACGGATGGAGGGACTCATCGGGGGCTACACCGAGCGGGTCGACGCCGCGCTGGGGGGGCGACGGTCACCTGACCTGCTGACCGGGGCCCCACGGCGTCGCGAGCGCGAACCGGGGGCGGGTGCGGGAGGTGGCGTCGGTTACGCCCTGCAGATCCTCGGCGCCCAGACCGTCCCGGGAGCCGCTGCGCTGTTGAACGAGCTGGACGTGCCGTCGAGGCTGGCGGGGTCCCTGGTGGTCATGGTGACGCAGCGATACGACTGGCACAGTGTCGCAGCGGGCGCCGTGGCGGAGACGGCCCGAGCCGCGCTCGAGGCGGCAGCCCCCACCGTCCTTCTCGCCGAAGAGGTCCTCGTGGGTCGGCGGGAGGGGATGTCGCTGGGAATCAGCGGGGCTTACGCTCTGCGAGCGGACGAGACGCTGTCGGCTATCGGGGCACGGATCGCCCGAACCTGGTCCCCGTCACCGAGGCAGTGAGCGTGCGAACCTCGTGGGGTGGGTTTGTCGCGCTGCGGTGCGTACCATGGGTTCACTGGGTCAGGCTAGGCCGCACGGGGAACAAGTGCCCGACCACCCGGCGTTGACCAGAACCAGGCATCACCCCGAGAGGACAGGATTCACCGCAATGAGCGTTCAGGACACCCGGCTCGAGACCACTGAGACCAATGCTGCCACCGACGCCGACCATGGCGTCGTGTTGACTGACTTTGCTGCCACCAAGGTGAAGAGCCTGCTAGAGCAAGAAGGTCGCGACGACTTGCGGTTGCGCATCGGAGTGCAGCCCGGTGGCTGCTCGGGACTGATCTATCAGCTGTACTTCGACGAGCGTTCGCTCGATGGTGACCTGCTGCACGATTTCGAAGGCGTCGAGGTCGTCGTCGACCGGATGAGTGCCCCCTATCTGGACGGGGCAACCATCGACTTCGCGGACTCGATCGAAAAGCAGGGCTTCACCATTGATAACCCGAACGCCGGGAGTTCGTGCGCGTGTGGAGACTCCTTCAGCTGAGTCAGGGGACACCGCGCACCGGGAGCTGCCTGGGCGCGCGGTAGGTTCACCCCATGAAATTCGCCGTCTGCGGGTCTATCGCTACCGATCACCTCATGACGTACGACGGGCGGTTCGCCGATTCGTTGGTGCCTGAAGAGTTGAACCAGATTTCGGTGTCGTTCCTGGTCGACGACCTGCAGGTACGACGCGGTGGAGTGGCCGCTAACGTCTCGTTCGGCATGGCCAAGCTGGGGCACCAGCCGATCCTGGTCGGTTCGGTGGGCGACGACTTTGCTTCCTACCGTTCCTGGTTGCAGCGTCACGGGGTGAACTGTGACTATCTCTGGGTTTCCGAGGTGCGGCACACCGCTCGGTTCATCGTGACCACCGACACTGCCATGGCCCAGATAGCCAGCTTCTATGCCGGGGCCATGAGCGAAGCCCGGAACATCGAGCTGGGGCCGATTCTCGACGCCGAAGGGGCACTGGCGCTGGTGCTCATCAGCCCCGATGATCCCGAGGCCATGCTTCGCCACAGCGCCGAGTGCCGCACGCGTGGCTTGTCGTTTGCCGCGGACCCATCTCAGCAGCTGGCCTTCATGGACGGTCATTCGATCCGCCGGCTGGTTGATGGCGCTTCCTACCTGTTCACCAACGAGTACGAAGCGGCCCTGACCGAGCGAAAGACCGGGTGGGATGGCGCGGAGATCTTGCGCAGGGTGGGGACACGAGTCATCACCCGCGGCAAGGAGGGGTGCAAGGTCATCAGTGCCCACGCCGAAACGATCGAGGTCCCCGTGGCGGGTGAGGTCACCGCGGTGGACCCAACCGGGGTGGGGGACGGGTTCCGGGCCGGCTTTCTCGCCGGTTTGGCGTGGAATCTGGGGCACGAGCGGTGCGCGCAGCTCGGTTCGACGGTCGCGTCCTACGTGCTGGCGACCGTCGGAACCCAGGAGTATGACGTCGATCGCAGCGACTTCCTGCTGCGGATGAAGGCCACCTACGGTGCTGCGGCTGCCGATGAGGTGGAGCCGCACTGGGGGCGTGATTACTGAGCACGGGCCGCGCGCTGCGCCCCTCACCCCGGCGCCCTGTCCGTGGGTGTTCGCGGTGCCACGGGATGCGCCGGGGGAAGACCTGATGGCGGTCGGCGCCGACCTTGCCCCCGGAACCGTCGTGGCCGCATACCGGGCCGGGTTGTTCCCGATGGGTGTGGGCCCTGGTGGCGCGGAGCCACTGGGCTGGTGGTCACCCGATCCGCGCGGTGTGCTCGGACCCGGAGACCTGCACGTGTCCCGGTCGATGCGACGCAGCCTGCGCACCTTCGATATCCGGATCGACACCGCCTTTGAGCAGGTGGTCGCCGAATGCGCCGACGAGGACCGCCCGGGGTCCTGGATCACCCCGCGCATCCACGAGGCCTACACCCAGCTGCACCGTATGGGATGGGCGCACAGCGTCGAGGCGTGGCGTGCTGGAGGGCTGGTCGGCGGGCTGTATGGGGTCTCGATCGGAGGATTCTTCGCCGGCGAGTCGATGTTCCACCGGGTTGATGACGCCTCGAAGGCGGCGATGATCGGGCTCGTCAGGCACATGGCCGGGACGTCATACGGGGTTGGGCGCACGACCACCGCGGGTGGTGGCGACACGGACTGGCTCATCGATGTGCAGTGGCGCACTGATCATCTGAGCTCTATGGGGGTGCGCGAAGTCAGCCGGAACACCTACCTCGATCTCATCGCGCCGCTACTTGACTTACCCCACCGGTGGCCGGGCGCGCGGTGACTACTACCCAGCGCCGTGCACGAGGGGCTGACGGGGTAACATTTGGAACGTTCCGGCTGGGCGACAACTGTGAGGTGTGCTGTGCAACGACGGCGTGATCTGGCTCGACGCTCCACGAGGCGTCCATGGGCACTGGTGTTCGTTGTTGTTCTGGGCGTGATCTCCCTGTCGGGGTGCGGCGCCATCGTGCAGCGGGGCTTCATGCCGGAGCCGGTCACCACTGAAGGCCCAGTCATCACGGACTTCTGGAATGCTACGTGGATCGCCGCGCTGGCCGTCGGAGTGCTCGTGTGGGGTCTCATCTTGTGGTGCATGGTGGCCTATCGCCGCCGCAGCGCCGACCAACCCCTTCCCCCGCAAATTCGCTACAACGTGCCGCTGGAGATCCTCTACACGGTGGTGCCCCTCTTGATGGTCGCCGTGCTGTTCGGCAAAACCGTCCAGTTGGAGAGCGACATGCTCGATACGACGGCTGAGCCTGACGTGATCGTCAACGTCGCCGGCAAGAAGTGGAGCTGGGACTTCAACTACGTCAACGAGAACGTCTACATCGAGGGTCAACAACCGAAGAACATTGACGACGGGTTGCTGGGGGTGGTGGATGAACTGCCCACCATGGTCCTTCCGGTCGACAGCCGCGTGGAGTTCGTCCTGACCTCCCGTGACGTCATCCATTCCTTCTGGGTGCCGCAGTTCCTGCGCAAGCTGGACGTGGTGCCCGGTCGAGTGAACACGTTCCAGGTCGTCACCAGCGAAGAGGGAGTCTTCCAGGGGAAATGCGCCGAGTTGTGCGGTGCGTATCACTCCAGCATGTTGTTCCAGGTCGAGGTGGTGTCGCAGGCAGACTTTGACGCCGCGATCGCGGACTTGGAAGCCGTGGGCAACACCGGTCAGCTCGGTGTCGACGCCAACCTGTACCCGCTGCAGATCGACCAAGACCAGAAGCTTCCGGAGGGGAGTAAGTAATGGCCACCATCGTTGGACCCGAGACGCGTAGTCCTGCCGATTCAGGGCCTCCTTCCCAGGCGCCGCGCAAGAACTACGGTGCGCTCTTCGTCAAGGTCATCACCACGACCGATCACAAGGTGATCGGCAACCTCTACTTCGTGACCTCCTTCGCCTTCTTCCTGCTCGCCGGAGCGATGGCATTGGTCATCCGCGCCGAGCTGTTCCTTCCTGGGTTGCAGGTGGTCGACAACCCGGAGCAGTACAACCAGATGTTCACCATGCACGGCACGATCATGCTTCTGCTCTTCGCCACTCCACTCTTCGCCGGGTTCGCCAATGCACTGATGCCGCTGCAGATCGGTGCCCCGGACGTCGCCTTTCCGCGACTGAACATGTTCGCCTACTGGCTGTACCTCTTCGGTGGACTGATTGCTTCGGCTGGCTTCCTGACCCCGTCGGGGGCCGCAGCCTTCGGGTGGTTTGCCTACCAGCCGCTGGCGGGCGCCGCCCACAGCCCGGGACTCGGTGGTGACCTGTGGGTCATGGGCCTGGCGTTGGGTGGGTTCGGAACCATCCTCGGGGCCGTCAACTTCATCACCACGATCATCTGTATGCGCGCGCCCGGCATGACCATGTTTCGTATGCCGATCTTCACCTGGACCGTGCTCGTCACGTCGTTGCTGGTCATCATGGTCTTCCCGGTGCTGGCCGCAGCGCTGTTCGGGATGGCTGCCGACCGCATCATGGGTGCCCAGGTCTTCAACCCCACTTACGGGGGAGCGATGCTGTGGCAGCACCTGTTCTGGTTCTTCGGCCACCCCGAGGTCTACATCATTGCGCTGCCCTTCTTCGGGTTGATCTCCGAGATTCTCCCGGTCTTCAGCCGCAAGCCCCTTTTCGGCTATAAGACGTTGGTCTTCGCGACCATCGCGATTGCTGCGTTGTCGATCAGCGTGTGGGCGCACCACATGTACGCCACGGGAGCGGTCCTGCTTCCGTTCTTCGCGGTCATGACCATGCTGATTGCCGTGCCAACCGGGGTGAAGTTCTTCAACTGGATCGGAACGATGTGGGGAGGCACGCTGGTCTTCGACACGCCCATGATCTGGGCCATCGGCTTCCTTGTGACCTTCCTGTTTGGCGGTTTAACGGGCGTTATTCTGTCGAGCCCCGCGTTGGACTTCCATCTCAGTGACTCCTACTTCGTGGTCGCGCACTTCCACTACGTCGTGTTCGGCACCGTCGTCTTCGCCATGTTCGCCGGGTTCTACTTCTGGTGGCCCAAGTTCACCGGGCACATGCTGAACGAACGGCTGGGGAAGATCCACTTCTGGTCGCTCTTCATCGGTTTCCACGGGACGTTCTTGATCCAGCACTGGTTGGGGGTCTACGGGATGCCCCGTCGGTACGCCGACTACCTGCCCGAGGACGACTTCACCTGGATGAACCAGATCTCGACGGTCTTCTCCTTCATTCTCGGAGCGTCCACTCTGGTGTTCATCTACAACGCGTGGAAGAGCTTTCAGGGTCCGAAGGTCGAGGTCGACGATCCGTGGGAGTACGGGATGTCCCTGGAGTGGGCCACGTCCTGTCCTCCTCCCCGCCACAACTACGTGTCCATACCGAGAATCCGCTCCGAGCGGCCCGCGTTCGACCTGCATCATCCGAACGTCGCCACGATGGAATCTCCAGAGCCGGACAAGAACGTGATCGAGGAGCTGTTGGGCGGTCCGAGCACCGATCCGTACGGCGACGTCGGAACAGAGCGGGGTGGCTCTCGTGGCGACCCTCAGCACTGAACGAAAGGACGTGCGTCAATGAAGGCTGAAACGCGGCTGTTCGCGATCCTCATCCCGTTCTTCGCGGTGATGGCGGTCATCTACGCCTACTTCACCGATTTCGGCGAGTGGGTCGGCATCGTAGGGCTCGTGCTTACGGCATCGTTGTGCGCGTTCGTGGCGTTCTATCTGTGGTTGACCGCGCGCAAGTTGGACCTGCGCCCAGAAGACAACCTCGAGGGCGAGATCGCGGAACAAGCGGGAGACTACGGCTTCTTCAGCCCCCACTCGTGGTGGCCGTTATGGCTGGGGCTCTCCGCAGCTGCGCTGTTCCTCGGGGTAGCGATCGGTTGGTGGATGGTGATCATCGCGGCGCCGTTTGCTGCGTATGCCACGGTGGGCTGGACCTTCCAGTACTTCCGTGGAGAGAACGCCGTCTGACCGGATCGACCTCGCTCGCGCGGCGTAGCCCCGTCGTGTGGCTTAGCCCCACCCGAGCTCGTGCAGCCGCTCGTCGGTGATGCCGAAGTGATGCGCAATTTCGTGCACCACGGTCACTGCTATTTCGTCGATCAGCTCAGTGCGATCGGCGCATTCTCGTGAGAGCGGGCCGCGGAAAATTGTGATGCGATCTGGCAGACCGCTATCCCAGCCGTCGTGCCGGTCAGTGAGCGGAACGCCGTCGTAGACACCGAGGAGATCGGGTTCGTCGGCAGGGGGCTCATGCTCGATCAGGAACACCACGTTGGACAGCATCTGCATCAACGATGTCGGGATGCTGTCCAACGCGTCAGCCACAGCGTCAGCGAACTCGCCTTCAGTCAATGCCTCATGATCGACCATGGGCCGGAGTCAATACCCTGACGGGGTATACCGTGCCGGATCAGATTTCGCGGCTATGAGCGAAGGCTGCTTTCCTCGACCGCCGCGGGCTCACCTGGTGCGGCGTTGACCGGCTCACTGAGCTGCGGGATCGCCGTGGGCAGTGAGTCGTGCTCGCCGTGCGAATGGGCCGCGGCCAGCTCAGCGGGCGTGACCGGCTGGACCTGATCGCGGAAGTAGAACTCGGACAGGGCACGGCGCAGGCCGCTCCCGACCGGCTGCGGCCGGCGCACACCGTGCTCGTCGACCGTGGCGCCCTGTTCGAGCGCCAACGGGTACCGCGGCTCGTGCTGCACCAGGGTCCAGCGCGTGTAGGGGTCCAGGGGCTCGTGGACCTCGTAGAACTCGCCCTCCGGGGTGCGCACAACCCGGCCCGTCTCGGTGCCGTGCAGCACCGTCTCCCGGTCGGCCCGTTGAAGTGAGACGCACAGCCGCTTCACCAGGAAGAACGTGATGAACGGGGCGATGAAGAACAGGGCGCGGAACAATATGGTGAGGTCGTTGATCGATAGACCCAGCTTGATCGCCAAGATGTCGTTGACCGAACCCATCGCCAGGACCAGATAGATCGAAATGGCTGCTGCGCCGACCGCTGTGCGCACCGGGGCGTTTCGAGGGCGGTCCAACAGGTGGTGCTCCCGCTTGTCCCCGGTGACCCAGGCTTCGACGAACGGATACGCCCCGGCAACCAACCACACTAGGGGCAGGAGCACGAGGGAGCCGAGGAAGATGTTAAAGCTCCAGGTGGTGCCGAAGACCGAGAACTCCATCCAACCGGGCAGCAGACGTAGAGCACCGTCCGAGAACCACATGTAGAAGTCGGGTTGTGAACCAGCCGTGACCTGTGTCGGATCATAGGGACCGAAGACCCAGACGGGGTTAATGGACACCACGGCGGAAATCAGCGCGGTGATGCCGAACACGATGAAGAAGAATCCACCGGCTTTGGCCATGTAGACCGGCATGAGCGGGAAGCCCACCACGTTGTTGTCGGTCCGGCCCGGCCCGGGGTACTGGGTGTGCTTGTGCACCAGCACCAGGACGATGTGAACCGTGAAGAGCCCGACCAGCAAAGCGGGGATGATCAGCACGTGCGCGATGTAGAGCCGAGGAATGATCGCCTCGCCGGGGAAGGGCCCACCGAAGACGAAGAAGGTCATGTAACTGCCGATGACCGGCGCGGACTGCATGAAGCCCGCCATGGCGCGGATGCCCGTGCCCGACAGCAGGTCGTCCGGCAAGGAGTATCCGGCGAAGCCTTCGATGATCGCCAACAGGGAGAGCACCGTGCCGATGACCCAGTTGATCTCCCGGGGCTTACGGAACGCCCCGGTGAAGAAGACGCGCGCCATGTGCAGCGCAATGCCCACAACGAAGAGCAGGGCCGCCCAGTGGTGCAGCTGTCGGATCAGCAGGCCGCCCTTGATGTCGAACGAGATGTCGAGGGTGGTGGCGTAGGCCTCACTCATGTGCACACCCTTGAGCGGCACAAACGACCCGTTGTATTCGACCTCTCCCATGCTCGGGACGTACCAGAACGTCAGGAACGTTCCGGTGATGAGACAAATGACCATGGAGTACATGGCCACTTCTCCCAGAAGGAAGGACCAGTGGTCCGGGAAGACCTTGCGCAGGAGGAACTTCATGCCCTTGGCGCTGCCGACGCGTTCATCGGTCCAGATCAACGGGGGGGCCAAACTGGGCTTATCGCGCTCTTGCTCCACGGTCTGCGCCGTACTGGTGGAGGCATCCGTGCGAACGGAATCCGCTCCTTGCGGCACACCAGATGTTGTAGACATCAGTCACGCTCCCAGAAACTTGGTCCTACAGGCTCGGCGAATCCGTCGGCAGCGACGAGGTAACCCTCGGTGTCAACGGTGATGCGCAATTGCGGAAGGGCACGCTTAGCGGGCCCAAAGATCACTGTGCAGTCCTGCGTCATATCAAAGGTGGACTGATGGCAAGGGCAGAGCAGGTGGTGCGTCTGCTGCTCGTACAGGGCCACCGGGCAGCCCACGTGGGTGCACACCTTGGAATAGGCCAAGATGCCTTCAAAACCCCAGTCCAGAGACTTCTGGCTCTGCACTACCTCTGGGTCCAGCCGAACCAGGATGACCTGGTCTTCGGCTTTGGCCTCGAGCAGTTCGTGCGCAGACAGCTCTGCTTCAGCCTCCTCACCGACATAGCCCTCGGGCATGACGTGGAAGACCGATCCGATCGTCACGTCCGATGCCCGGATGGGCGCGCCGGACGGGTCGATCATCAGGCGAAGCCCGGCCTTCCAGTTCGTGTCGTAGAGGTCCCGGCCGGGTGCCGGCCCCAAACTGCCGGCGACCTGGAGGACCAGCGGAATAGCGAATAGGCCCAGTGCGCCCGCCGCGCTCTGCAAAATGAGAGGGCGGCGACCGAGCTGCGACTCTTTCCAGCCCGCGCGGAGGTGACTGGCAGCACCTTCCCGCACGTCTTCAGGGGAAGCTTGCGGGTGGCGCTCTTCGATGACCTCTTCGTCAGGCATCAAGGTCTTGGCCCAGTGCACGGCGCCGAAGCCGATGCCACACAGAGAGACCGTCATGGTCAAACCGAGGGCCAAGTGGTAGAGGTTCATTTCTCCAATACCGATCACCTGCCCTCGAGCGTCGATAGGAATGAGGAAGTAGGCGACGACGAAGCCCAGGGTGCCGATGGCCGAGAGAAAGAACAGCGCCACGACCTGCAGCTCCGCGCGCTTAGCGGCCTTTTCGTCCACGTCGCTACGGCGCGGCACGTGGGGGGCCAGGCCCGGGTTCTCGAAGCGTTGCGGCAACTGCGTGCCGTCGGAGACTGCCGGCGTATCGCCGGAGCGATGGCTGGGTGCGGGTGTGTTCTCACTCATGATCAGGCAGCCTTTCTTCCCAGCCACACAGCGGCGGCGATCAACAAGCCCACACCGAAGGTCCAGATGAAGATGGCGTCACCTGCCGGGCCGAGGCCGCCTAGTGACTGTCCCCCGTAGGAGGTGCCCCCTTCTTCGATGTCCTTCAGAAAGGCGATGACGTCGGCCTTCTCCTGCGGGGTGATGTTCGAGTCGTTGAAGACGGGCATCGACTGTGGCCCGGTGAGCATCGCCTCGTAGATGTGTTGCGGTTCGACGTTCATCAGGCTGGGCGCGTACTTCCCACGCGTCAAAGCGCCACCGGCTCCCGAGGAGTTGTGACACATCGCGCAGTTGGTGCGGTAGAGCCGCCCGCCGTTGGCGATGTCGGCGCCTTCGAGGTCCAAGTATTTGGCGTCCGGGACATCCGGCCCGGGGCCGAGCGAGCCCACGTACTGTGCCAGAGCCGTGATCTCTTCAGTGCTCAGCAGAACCGCATCACGATTGGACGGAGCTTGCACACCCGGCGCCGCCAGCGGCATACGCCCCGTCGAGACCTGGAAGTCCACAGCCGCTGCGCCGACCCCCACGAGCGAGGGCCCATACGAGCCGTTCCCCTGAGCGTTGGTGCCGTGGCACGACGCGCAGTTGGCTAGGAAGAGGGTGCGACCAGCCTCGATCTCTTGCGTCGAGGCCGTCGATCCAGCCGTCCCCGGCGCTGCCTTCGGCTGCAAGGCGGCATAGGCGGTGCCGGTCAGACCAAGGCCCAGGAACAGCACGATCAGGATGGCGATCGGACTACGGCGGCGGGCGGCCAGTCTTTTCACTGGTGGGTCCTCACGTCGGCAACGGTCAAGGGGGACAACTGGATGGGCATCGAGCTGGGCATGGCACTCACTGGACGACGTAGATCGTCAGGAACAGGGCGACCCACACGACATCGACGAAGTGCCAGTAATACGACGTCACCACGGCGCTGGTGGCCTGACTATGCGTGTAGCGCTTGGCCGTGAAACTCCGACCGATGATGAGCAGGAAGGCGATCAACCCTCCGGTCACGTGCAGACCGTGGAACCCGGTGGTCATGTAGAACACGGAGCCGTAGGGGCTCGAGCTGAGCGTGACGCCCTCGCGAATGAGCTCCGCGTATTCCAGGATCTGACCAGCGACGAAGGTGGCACCAAAGATGTAGGTCAGCACGTACCACTCGCGCATGCCCCACTTGCCCACCTCCATCAACTTGCCGGTGCGCGAGGGCACCCCCTGCTCGGCCTTGAAGACGCCCAACTGACACCAGACCGAGGAGACCACCAAGATGGTCGTGTTGGCGAGCGCAAATGGCACGTTCAGCATGCCCGTGTTCTCGGTCCATAACTCCGGGGCTACCGAGCGGATGGTGAAGTACATGGCGAAGAGACCGGCGAAGAACATGATCTCGCTGGAGAGCCACACGATGGTGCCGACGGCGACCATGTCGGGCCGACTCGCGGGGCCACTGGCCGAAGGCGCACTGATGTGCGGGGACTGTGCGGTCATTGAGTTCGTCGCCACGCTCCTCAGTATGACCTATGGACGTAGTACTCGGGCAGGGGCCCTCCTCCTCACGGTAGGGGGCAGCGCCCAGAGCCTCAGGTGGGTAACATCTGGGCATGACCGTCTCGACTCTGACCGAGCAGAGCCCCAAACTGCGTCGCATCGCGATCTTGTTGTTCAGCGACGACCGGTCCACGCGCGACGCGGTCCGGTTGGGTGTCGGCAGTAAGCCCGGCCCTGGCGTCGAGGTGGAGCGCTGGCATGAGTGCGCGACTGCGCCGGGGGTGGAGCTGGCGTTGGACGAGGGCGAGTTCGACGTGCTGATCCTCGACGGCGAAGCGCAACCCTTCGGTGGTCTCGGACTGTGCCGACAGTTGAAGAACGAGCTGTTCCAGTGCCCGCCCGTCCTCGTGCTGACCGGTCGCCCGAATGACGGTTGGCTGGCCGCCTGGAGTCAGGCGGACGGGGCCGTCCCGCATCCGTTGGACCCGGCCGTGCTGGCAGCGACCGTGGCGCAGCTCGCCCACCGGTGAGCCTCCCGCAGGCCGGCACCTCGTCCCCTCAGTCTTCCCCTTCCGACGTGAGCTCCTGGCCGTCATTGTTGACCCACCTGCTCAGCGGGCGCGACCTGTCCCGGGATGAGACGACGTGGGCCATGGACGAAACGATGGCCGGACGAGCAACTCCGGCGACTCTTGCCGCCTTCCTGGTCGCGCTGCGGGCCAAGGGAGAAACCGTGGGAGAGATGCGCGCGCTGTCGGACATGATGCTTGCGCACGCCGTCCCGTTCGAGAAGGCTGACGACGTCCGGGCTCTCGACATTGTCGGCACGGGCGGTGATGGCGCGCACACGGTGAACATCTCGACGATGTCCGCGATCGTCGCCGCGGGCGCTGGCGTCACGGTGGTGAAGCATGGGAACCGGGCCGCCTCCTCGAGCTCTGGATCGGCCGACGTGTTGGAGGCCATCGGGATCCGCCTCGACCTCAACGCCGAGAAGGTCGCGCGGGTCGCGCACCAGTGCGGCATCACGTTCTGCTTCGCTCAGGCGTTCCACCCCTCGATGCGGCACGCAGGTCCGACGCGCCGCGAGCTGGGGGTGCCGACCGCCTTCAACTTCTTGGGGCCGTTGACCAACCCAGCCCAGCCGACCTACTCAGCGGTCGGGGTCGGCGATGCTGCGATGGCCCCGATCATGGCCGGGGTTTTTGCCGATCGCCGCAAGCAAGCGGTGGTCTTTCGTGGAGACGACGGTCTGGATGAAGTCACCCCAGCGACCACGACGGCACTGTGGTGGGTCGCTGAGGGACGGGTGAGCGCCCACGTGCTCGATCCTCGGAGGGTCGGGTTCGCGTTCAGCCCAGCCGAAGCGCTGCGCGGACAAGACGCGCACTTCAACGCCGCGGTGCTGAGGTCCGTATGCGCAGGCGACCCCGGCCCCGTGCGCGATGCCGTGCTGCTGAATGCTGGCATCGCCCTCGCCTTAGTGCCGGTGGGGCAGCAGAGTGACCCGGAGCGTCCACCCCGAGACGACGCTGAAGTGCACGAACGGTGGGCGCGCGGCATCGAACGAGCCAAGGCTGCGATCGACAGCGGACAGGCTCAGGCTACGGTCGACGCGTGGGTCCACACCACGCAAGCCTGAAGCCTCGGCACCTGGATTCACAGCACACTGTGCACCGCGGAAGGAGCGGCGCCGAGACGCTCCAGGGCGTCGTAGGAAGCCCCGGCTCCTCCGACAGGACACGTCCACTGCCCGTCGACGTCGACGAGCCGGGTGCCCGGGGTTTCCAGCCAGTCCAGGATGAGTTCGCTTTCTTGTGGATGAGTGATCTGCTCATCCGTCCGCGGGAAGGCAGGAACGACCTCGGCGCTGTCACGAAGAGCGCAGATCATCGGCATCGGGTCCTGCCGCGCCGGGCTGACCCCCGCTGCGGCGAGTCGGCCGTAGCGCACACAGATCACGTCCCACCCACCGTCGGCCCGTCGTTGAGCAGCCACCAGCTCCACGCTGCTGCGAAGGGGCTGCAGCCGCTGCGCCCGGGCGGCAGCACGCACCAGAGCAAGCATCCGATCGCGAACGATCGCTGCGTCTTCGAAACGCTGGTGGTCCGCGAGCTCGGAAAGCCGACGGTGGAACTGCGCCACCACGTCACTGGTCCTGCCCAGCAGAGCCTCGCGCGCCTGAGCGGTGATCGCGGCATACTCCTCGACGCTTTGACGACCAGCGCAGGGCGCACCGCACCGCCCCATCTCTTCCAGGATGCACGGGGTGCTGTTTCCCTTGCGGCTCAACCGGGTCGTGCACTGGCGGATCGGCACGACCTCGTGGACCGCGGCCACCGCCTGTGCCGCGAGGACTCGGCTGCTGAAGGGGCCGACGTAATCGGCTCCGTCTGCACGCCGTGCCGACACGATGGACAGTCTTGGGAACGCTTCTGCGGTCAGCTTGACCCACACCGCTCGCTCGGGATGCCGGGACCGTCTGTTATAGGGAGGTTTATGGGCTGCGATGAGTCGCAGCTCGCGGACCTGAGCTTCCAGACGGGTCTGACACACGATCGGCGTGATCGACTCGGCGAGCCGGACCATATCGGTCATTCGTCGACGTGTTTCGGAGGCCGTGAAGTACGTGCGCGTGCGGCGGCGTATGTCGATCGACGTACCGACGTACAAGGGAGCGCCT
Source organism: Ornithinimicrobium sp. (assembly GCA_049650845.1). Lineage (GTDB taxonomy): Bacteria > Actinomycetota > Actinomycetes > Actinomycetales > Dermatophilaceae > Ornithinicoccus. Next base: position 5,976 of record JBASAZ010000031.1, on the reverse strand, counting down.
GCGTGGTCTTTGAAGACGTAGACCCCCGGGGCCGCCGGCATGGCGTCGGCGAGGAAGCGCTTGCGGCGGGTTGTCGCGGGAACCCTCCCGGAGTAGCTGACGAGCTCTTCGAACGTGTGCACCCCAAGATTGCCGACTCGTCCGATCAATGCATGCAGCACGTCGACTGTGGCCAGAGCATCGTGAAGGGCGCGGTGGTCAGGGGTGGTCGATGCGCCGAACAGGCGAGCGAGGCTGGACAGTTTGTGGTTGGGAGCTTCCTCCCGGCTCACCAGCTGCCGAGCCAGATGCACGGTGTCCAAGACCGGGAACGGGGGCCATGGATGCCCGGTAGCGGCCGAGGCCGCCTTGAGGAACGACACGTCGAAGCCGGCGTTGTGCGCGACCAGGACGCCGCCTCGGGCGAATTCGAAGAAGGAAGGCAGGGCGGCGTCGATGAGCGGAGCGCTGGCCACCATGTGGTCTGAGATGCCGGTGAGCACAGTGATGAAGGCCGGTATGGCGACCGTCGGACGCACCAACGTCTGAAACGTGCCGAGAACGACCCCTCCGAGCACTTTGACGGCGCCGATTTCGGTGATCTGTGAATCCGTCGCCGAGCCACCGGTCGTCTCGAGGTCGACCACGATGAAGGTGACGTCGGCAAGTGGGGTGCCGAGCTCGTCGAGGGTGGGCTGAAGCATGCCTCGGACGGTAGGTCGCTGCACCGACAGACCCGAACGCGGCTGAGGTGTGTCGGTGGGTCCTTCTAGTGTCGATTTCACCCAAACGGAGGTGACCCGCGATGACGATCATCGACTGCAATACATGTCCGGTGCGAGGTCAGCACTGCTCGAACTGTTTCGTGCCCGTCGTGGCCGGAGCCTGGCTCGGCCGGGACGATGACCCGTACTTCTCCGCTCAGGAGCGCGCCGAGCCACCCGGCCCGAGGAACACTGGGGCAGACCCGAGGTCTTCCCTGCCCCTCACCGATGCCGAATGGGACGCGGTGGATGTGTTCATCGGTGCGGGCTTGGTCAACGCGCTCGACGTTCTGGACCTGGTGGCGCATCCGGACACGTCCCTGGGGGCTGGGTGGCTCCGAGTGGGGTGACGTCTGGCGCTCCGGCATCGAAGGCAGCTGCATCGGCCGGGATGGTGTTGACGGGCGCTGCCTGTGCGGAAGTCTGGGCCACCTGCGCAGCGGAGGCGGCGTTCTCCGCGTGCGCCGCATCCTCCTCCGCGCGCTCTGAGTATGCCGAGCCTGACCTGAGCTCGATCTCAGGGAGGCGCAGCAGGACCACGAAGCACACCGCCATGATGCACGCGCTGACCACGAATACGACGTCCATCGCCTGCGAGAATCCGACCAGGAAAGGGCGGGCCAGCGTGGGATCCAGCGTCGTCAAGGAGGACGAGTCCTGAAGGACACCGCCGAAGCCAGCGGCCGGGTTGGCGCCTGCTGCCGTGGCCTGCTGGAACTGTCCAGCAAAGTCTGCGTTGGCCGGATCTTGCAGGGCGCGTTGGAAGGCCGGGGTCGGTGCGAGTCGCTGCATGGACTCCCCGATTCGCACGGGAGCCTGGGCAAACAGCAACGACAAGAACACCGCCGTCCCGATGGTCCCGCCCATCTGACGAGTAAAGGTCGCCGAAGCGGTCGCGACGCCGATCATGCGTGGAGATACCGCGTTTTGCACGGCCAGTGTCAGTGGTTGCATGTTTGAGCCCAGACCGAACCCGAAGAAGGCCATGATGACCATGGTCGCGGGTAGCGGCGTGTCCGCGCCGACGAACGACATCGCCGCCATAGCCAGCGTGAGGGTCGCGGACCCGATGATCGGAAAAATGCGGTATCGCCCTGTGCGCGCAATCAGCTGGCCGGACAGGATGGATCCCGTCATGATCCCCAGCGTCATGGGCAGCAGCATCAACCCCGCCTGGGTCGGGGTCGCGCCCTTCACGATCTGCAGATACAGCGGAAGGGTGGCCAGTCCGCCGAACATCGCCACCCCAAGCATGACCGAGGCGATCGAGGAGATCCGGACCGTTCGATTCGCGAACAGGCTCAGTGGCAGCAGAGCCTCCGCGCCCATCGCGCGTTCGACGAAGAAGAAGGTCGTCAGGGAGGCAACGCCGATGAGGTAGCAGGACAGGGCCTGTGGTGATCCCCATCCCCACTCGCGCCCTTGCTCGGCCACGATCAGCAACGGCACCAAACCCACGGCAAGGGTCGCCGCTCCCCACCAGTCGAGTCGATGATCCAGTCGGGTGTGCTTCATCCGCAAGGTGCGCTGCACGACGACGAACGCAACCAGACCAATCGGCACGTTCACCAAGAAGACCCACCGCCAACCGGTGATGCTGAGGATCTGGTCGGCTCCGGCGAAGAAGCCTCCAATGACCGGTCCCAGCACGCTCGAGGTGCCGAAGACCGCGAGGAAGTACCCCTGATACTTGGCCCGTTCCCGGGGAGGCACGATGTCGCCGAGGATGGCCAGCGCGAGGGAGAACAGGCCGCCGGCACCGAGACCCTGAATGGCTCGGAATGTCGCTAGCTGGGTCATGTCCTGAGACAAGGAGCACAACGCGGAACCCACCACGAAGATGGTGATCGCCACGGAGAAGAACAGTCGCCGACCGTAGATGTCGGACAACTTGCCGTACAACGGTGTCGAGATCGTTGCGGTGATCAGATACGCGGTCGTGGCCCACGCTTGATGGTCCAGACCCTTGAGATCATCGGCGATCGTGCGAATCGACGTCGAGACCACCGTCTGGTCCAGGGCCGCCAAGAACATCCCCATCATCAAGCCCGCCAGGATCGTCCGGATCTGGCGGTGGGTGAGTGCAGTGGCCGGGGCGGCAGCCCGGGGTTGAGCGCTCGTCACTGAGTGGCCCTTTCGTTGTGGGCGAGGTGTCGGGAGTGCACGTCGCGTGCGAAATGCCGTAGATAGTCAGTGAAGGACTCGACATCTGCTGGATCCCACTCCCGCAAGAGGTCGTCGAAGACTTCGGCTCGAGCGGCTCGTGCCTCTGCCACGAGCGTGCGACCCTGCTCGGAAAGGGTGAGCAACTGTGCTCGTCCGTCCTGCGGATCGCTGACCTTGGTGATCAGTCCGTAGTCCTGCAAGGTGCTCACCTGACGGCTGACGGTCGACAGATCGTTGTTGATGGTGCTCGCGAGGTCACTGACCCGCATAGGCCCCGCGACCAGCGCGAAGAGCAGGGGATGGGATAGGGGGTCCACCGCCTCGTGCAAGCGAGGAAAGGTATGGGCTGCGGCTCGCAACACCTTGATGGTGTGCATCAGCTCGGTGGCCAACGCGTCCGACGCAGAGGATGCTGTCACCCCCGAATAATAAGTTGCTTGCAGCAAGCAAGCAAATGTCCGGGCAGTCGGACTCTCCTGCGCCGCCGTACCCTGACGGTGTGCCCACGCTCCATACCGCCCACGACGCGACGGAAGCGCTCACCCGCAGGCGACTGCTGAGGTGGCTGGCGAGCGTCGCCGGCGTGGCACTGGCAGCTCCGGTGCTCAGTGGCTGCTCCGACACCCCTGAGGTCATCGTCACCGGTGGGGTATCGGCGGACCGCGCTGCGGCATACCGCGACCTTGTCCTCGCCGCCATCCCGCTCGTCGAGGATCTGTGGGGTTGGCGATCCGTCCCGACGCCGGTCCGGATCGACCTGCCGTTAACCCTCGCCCAGTGGGCGGCTGCGACCGGCTACCGACCCGACCAACGCGGGTATGCCGCCAGCACAGTTCGCTCGGGCCAATCCGAGGTGCGCATCGTGATGCACCCGGACGCCTGGCCCGACCTCAGCCCGCAGGGACGTCAGGCGGTCATCACCCACGAGGTGACCCACCTGACGATGGGCCCTACCGACCGTGCCCCCTGGTGGATAGCGGAAGGATTGGCTGAATACACCGCTCACCGCAGGAGCACGATGTCCGTGGCCCAGATCGCCGGCTCCGCGCTCGAGCAGGCGGCGAAAGCACCGGGAAGCTCGTGGCCCGTGCCGAGCAGCACGGGCGCTGATGCATGGCAGGGTTACGCACGGGCGTGGTTGGCCTGCGTCTATCTTGCCGAACGGTTCGACGAAGAGGTGCTGCCCAGCGTATGTGCTGCCGCCGCAGCCGGTCAGCCCGAAGACACGTGGATGCCGGCGCTGCTCGGCGAAACCAGCTCAGACCTGCACCGCGCGTGGATGACGTGGTTGGGCCGGCAGTGACGCTCGTGCTGATGACGGCTGCTAGCGGACTACACCATGCGGACTACGGCGTGCGTACTACGGCGTGGGCGAGCGGTCGTCGACGTAGAGTCCCTCGACCTGTTCGGCCATCTCGGACAAGACGCGTCCCCGGCGCAACTTGATCGACGGCGTGAGATAGCCGTTCTCCTCGGTGAAGTCGCCCTCGAGAATCCGGAACTTGCGAATCGACTCTGCTCGGCTGACCGCCTCATTCGCATGGTCGACGGCCCGTTGCACCTCGGCAACCACGGCCTCATGGTTGCGGGCGTCCTGCATCGAGATGCCCTCGAGGCCATGGTTACTCGCCCAGATGGGCAGCATTTCTTCGTCCAGCGTGATCAAGGCCGCGATGAACGGGCGGCCATCGCCGACGACGATGCACTGAGAGATCAGCGGATTGGCCCGAAGTCGATCTTCCAGACCCGCAGGTGAGACGTTCTTGCCGGCCGCCGTGACGAGGATCTCCTTCTTGCGCCCGGTGACCTTCAGGAAGCCGTCGTCATCCAGCTCACCGAGGTCGCCGGTGTGGAACCAGCCGTCCCGCAGGGCCTCGGCCGAGTCTTCCGGGTTGTTGTGATAGCCGCCGAACACGTTGTTGCCCTTGATCAGGATCTCACCGTCCGTGTCGATCTTGACCGCCACACCCGGAAGCGGCCGCCCGACGGCGCCGATCTTGATCAGGTCCGGGGTGTTGACCGTGGCCGGTGCCGTCGTCTCGGTCAACCCGTATCCCTCGAGCACGACCAACCCCACGCCGCGGTAGAAGTGCCCGAGCCGGTCGCCCAACGCCGCGCCGCCGGAGACCGCGTACTTGCAGTGTCCACCCAAGGCTTGCCGCAGCTTGGAGAACACCAACACGTCGGCTGCCTTGTGTTGGACCCGTAGGATCGGCCCGGGTCCGCCGTTGTCCTGCGACACGCTCCAACGATGAGCGACCGATGCCGCCCAACGGAAAATCTTGCCCTTGCCGCCCGCCTCAGCCTTCTGCTCCGAGGAGTTGTAGATTTTCTCGAACACCCGCGGAACGGACAGCAGGTATGTCGGCTGAAAGGTCGCGAGATCAGCCAGGACCGTCTTGGGGTCAGCGGTGTGCCCCATCGCGGACCCGGCCTGCATCGCCAGGACTTCGATGAAGCGGGCGAAGACGTGAGCCAACGGCAAGAAGATCAACGTGCTGGCCCCTGGTTCGGCCACGACATCTTTGAGTCGTTCCACCGTGTTCTCGGTCAGCGCCATGAAGTTGTCGTGGCTCAGCTCGCACCCTTTAGGCGGGCCGGTGGTGCCGGAGGTGTAGATGATCGTCGCCAGATCGGAGCGCTTGATGGCAGCCCGGCGAGCGGCGATGTCGTCGTCGCTGACCTCGGCCCCGGCGCTGACCAACTCCTCCAGCGCCCCGGAGTCGATCTGCCACACGTCGTTGAGGTGCTCCAGCGAATCCCGCACGCGCGCCACGGTGGCGGCGTGCGAACTGTCCTCCACGACGATGGCCACCGCCTGGGAGTCCGCACAGATCCACTCGAGCTGTTCCGCAGACGACGTCTCATAGACGGGGACCGGAACGGCACCAGCCGTCCACAACGCGAAATCGGCCAAGGTCCACTCGTAGCGGGTACGGCTCATGATGGCCACTCGGGCGCCGACGGGGACTCCGGCGGCGACGAACCCCTTGGCCAGGGCCTGCACCTGCTCCCAGAACTCGGCGGCGCTGACGTCACGCCAGGTCTCACCCTCGGCGATGCGGAC
>JBASAZ010000030.1:0-1916 GCA_049650845.1 Ornithinimicrobium sp. | reverse complement strand
ACATAGGTCAGGTCGGCGGCCAAGGAGCCGTGCTGCTGAGGGGTTCCCACACACACGAAGTGCACCTCGGCGTCGGCGATGGCCGAGATGTCCGTAGTGAAGTGCAGCCGGTCCCCGACGTGTTTTTCCAGCAGCGGCTCGAAGTCCGGCTCGTAGAACGGCATCTTGGCTGCGGTCAACGACGCGATCTTGGCGGAGTCGACATCCACCCCCACGACGTCGTAGCCCAACTCCGCCATTCCGGCCGCGTGGACGGCACCCAGATACCCGGTCCCGATCACTGAAACGCGCATGCTCACCACTCTCTCGCTGCTAGGTCGGGGACGACGGTACCTTGCGAGGCGGGCGCGGGGAGATTCCTCGAAGGCTCTCCTAGCCTGCGGATCGCTCACCTCAGGATCGGGTCGCCGCGATCAGGGCATCACCACGGGTGCGGCTGTCGCTGCGGGTCAACCGCGCAAGCATCTTCTGACAAGATCACCGTATGACGCAGCACATCGCCTCGGAGTTGGTGGCCAACGTGGCCCAGGTCCACGTAGAGCCCGGGCAGAAGGTCAAGGCGGGCGAAGAGGTCGTCTTGCTCGAGTCGATGAAGATGGAGATTCCGATGTTGATCGAAGGCGGCGGCACCGTGACCGGCGTCTACGTCTCGGTCGGCGACGTGGTCCAAGAAGGCGACGTGCTGGTCGTCATCGACTGACGCGGCGCCAGCCTTGCGCTACCCCCCAAGGGTGAGCTTCATCCACTGGCGGATCATCGGCATCACCTGCTCGGGCACCTCCAGGTGGTGGAAGTGTCCCGCCCCCACGGTCTGGCCGGTGGTCAACTCCACGCCTGCACTCCGGGCGACGGTGGACACCTGCCGCTCGGCGGTGTTTGCGTGAATGACGAGCAGCGGCCGGTCCACTCGGCTCAACGCGTCCTCGCCGTCGAAGTCCGCCATGGCCGTCGCCGCGGCGGCCGCGACCTCGGTGCGAGTGCGGGCGATGGCCTCGATCAGAGCGATGCGGGAGGCCCGATCGGTTTTCAGGAACAGGGTCTGGGCGAACTCGCGTCTCCACGACCCACTGACGTCGCGGCGCACGTGCTCGGCCACCTCGCCCCAGAACGACTTTGCGTCGGGGTTGACGATGGGTGCCGGGTCGAGCAGCACCCCGGCGATCGGGGCATGGGCACCCAACGGCCGCGCGGCGAGAACCGCTAGCGCCACCAGCGCACCCATGCTGTGCCCGATCAGCACCGGGCGGTGCAACCGCGCCTGCTTGCAGATCGCCCAGATGTCGCTGGCGTAGTCCTCGATCCGCACCTGAGTGAGCGGCTCAGGGACCGCCTCACTGTGGTCGGTGCGTCGATGACCGACCCCCATCGATCCGTCGTCCTGGGCGTCCAGGCTCCCGCCGTGACCGCGCAGGTCGATCTCGACGACCCGGTGCTCGGAGCCGAACTCCTCGCGGAGCGTGACCATGGAGGAACGCTCGCAACACCAACCGTGAATCAGCACCAGATCGGGGGCACCGGAGCTGCTCGGGCCCGTAACGGCATACCGGACGGGCCCGGCGGTCGTATGCAGTTCGGGGGCCACGCCTCGATCGTGCCACGGCTGCCTCACGCGTGACAGATTCCTCGCCTGACCGATCCGTGCCTGACAGATCCTGTCGGCGTATTCCACTCTGGGGGCGCATGGACGTGCGGCAGGAGCGGATCGAGGTGCGGCGCGTACAGGACGGATTAGGCGAGGGCTTCCAGCGGCCGGTATCGTGGCGGGGTTCGCCGTTGGAATGACCCTGTGGACAACCGCCGACGCCCATCTGTTGGGCCTGGCACGCTAGGGGTCACTCGGGCGGTGGGACGTATCGCAACCCTCCTGCCACGGAGAGACCGTGGCCGCTTGAGACCGAAGGAGGTGGGTTAACGCA
>JBASAZ010000029.1:0-1605 GCA_049650845.1 Ornithinimicrobium sp. | reverse complement strand
CCTGCAGCCGTCCGAGGTGGTCGCGCACGACGGGCCGTTGGTCGGGGGCTACGCGGTGACTGAGATCGAGCAGGACCTGGGCAATGCGTTCAAGGAGCTGGGGGTCCGCGGCGCCGTAGCGTCGCGGCTGGGACAGGCCAAGGTCGACGTAGTTGGCCAGATCGGGACGGTCCAGTTCCACCCGGGCCCGGTCGTCTTGGTCGCGCAGCAGGACCGGGCCGAGGTCACGCTCGCTCAGGTCGCACAGGAAGGAGGAGATGTGTCCTAACGTGTGGATCGCGGTCGTGGGGTCGTTGATGCCCGGTGAGAGTGCTTTACTTGCCACGTCAGCCAGCTGGCGCAGCCCGAAGCCGACGTCTTGGGACTTGGTCCGTTCGAAGCCCAGGTGGACGCACCCGGAGACCCGATCATCGATCCGATCAGCGACCTCTTCGCTAAACGTTCCTGGCGCGACCGGCCATGCGGTGCCCAACGGGGTGCCACCGACCACATACCTGCCGGGGTGAACGTCGATTCTCATTGCCGCGTCCTCTTCCACGGCCACGTCCAGGAGTCTCTGGTGATCCAGACGGGTCACGAATCCATCGCCGCGCACCAATAACCGTACGGCGTCAACGGGTGGCCGCAGGGTGCGCGGCTGGTCACCGACCGCGGGGTCCCGCTCGCGTAGCACCTTCTGCATAGTGCTGGAGGCTTCACGGTGCACATTGCGCACCATGGCCTCGACCCGGATCAGTTCGGTGAGGTGGGCCAAGAACAGCACGAGCGCCACCACGCTGGCCACGGCGAGCAGGAAAGCCACGGTGACCGCGAACTTGGGAACGAACTCGCTCTGATCACCTTCGCTGGCGCTGCGCACCGCGCGGAGCACCGTCAGCGCGAAGGTGAAAGTTGCTAGGAAGAGCGCGAGCGTGCCCTGGACGAACTGGTCGCTGGCGAACGTGCGCAGCAGTCGGGGCGAGAACTGGCTGCTGGCCAGTTGCAAGGTGACCACGGTCAGCGAGAAGGTCAGCGCGGTCACCGTGACCAGCGAGGAGGCGATCGCGGCGAGCAAGGTACGGGCAGCGCCGGCATCACCGCCGAAGAGCCACTCACTCGCCGTGGGCGACAAATCCCCGGCCACTGCGGCGTCGAGCTCTGGTAGCCCCACGCCAAGCAGCAACGCGACTATCACAGCGGCGGTAGGAATGGGCCACAATTCAGTCCGGATGGTGTCGCCAGCGTTGCTGCGCCAAGTGCTCATGTGCGCATCATCGCAGCAGGCCACGCACGCCCAGCCATCCAGACGCCCACCCCGACATCAAGCAACTCCCACCGATCGCCCGTGTGAGGTCGTCACGCCCCCATCCGCGTCCCGCGCGACCATCCTCTGCGGGACGATCGCCCGGATCGCAGGCATCCCCTTCGTTAGGGCCGATCGTGTGCCGGCAGCCGTTCGGCGTGCGGCACGAGCCAGCCGTGGGCCCAACTGGCGCAGGGAGTTCAACGGGGTTGTTCTCCGTCGAGCCGGCCGCTTTGGTAGGCCCAGATCACGGTCTCGACCCGGTTGCGGGCTGACAGCTTGGTCATGAGCGAGGTCATGTGGGCCTTGATGGTGCTGAGGGA
>JBASAZ010000028.1:0-11839 GCA_049650845.1 Ornithinimicrobium sp. | reverse complement strand
GCTCCTTGGTGGTGGTGCGGAGATGTGGTCAAGCGGACCAGCGCTGGCCCTGCCACGTCGCGCTGCCGGTGGTCCCGGCCGCGCGGGGTTGTGCGGTGGGCGCTCAGCCCTCGACGGTCACACCCATCGAACGGGCGGTCCCGGCGATGATCTTGGCGGCCTGGTCGATGTCGTTCGCGTTCAGGTCGGTCATCTTGGTTTCGGCGATCTCGAGCACCTGGGCCTTGGTCAGCTTGGCGACCTTGGTCTTGTGCGGCTCACCGGAGCCCTTGGCCACCCCGGCCGCCTTCTTGATCAGCTCGGCAGCCGGCGGGGTCTTGGTGACGAAGGTGAACGAGCGGTCTTCGAAGACCGTGATCTCCACCGGCACGACGTTGCCGCGCTGGCTCTCGGTCGCAGCGTTGTAGGCCTTGACGAACTCCATGATGTTGACGCCGTGCTGGCCGAGGGCCGGGCCGACGGGCGGCGCAGGGGTGGCCTGGCCTGCCTGGATCTGAAGCTTGATGAAGCCGGACTTCTTCTTGGACTTGGGGGGCATGGTGTCTCTCCTGTGGTGGTGGGCCGACGCCGCGGGCGATGACCCGGTTGCAGTGCCGCACACCGGCTGGTGGGCGGCAGGACTGGGAGGGGGCGCAGAGCCCCCGCGTGATTAGATCTTGGCGACCTGGTTGAACGCAAGCTCGACCGGCGTCTCCCGGCCGAAGATCGACACCAGCACCTTGAGCTTCTGCGACTCGTGGATGATCTCGGAGATCGTGGCGGGCAACGTCTCGAACGGACCTTCCATCACGGTGACCGACTCGCCAACCTCGAAGTCGATCTCCGGCTCGGGGCGGCTGCGCGCAGCCCCACCGCCACCGGATGCCGTCTTGGCTTCAGCGGGCTGCTCGAACACCGGGGCCAGCATGGTGATGACCTCGTCGATGCTCAGCGGCACCGGCTGGTGGGCGTTGCCGACGAAGCCGGTGACCCCGGGGGTATGCCGAACCGCACCCCAGGACTCGTCCGTCAGCTCCATTCGCACCAGCACGTATCCGGGCATCCGCACCCTGCGGACCAGCTTGCGCACCCCGGACTTGATCTCGGTGACCTCTTCCATCGGCACTTCGACCGAGAAGATGTAGTCCTCCATGTTGAGGCTGGTGATCCGCGTCTCCAGGTTGTGTTTGACCCGGTTCTCGTAGCCCGCGTAGGAGTGGATGACGTACCACTCACCGAACTGCGAGCGCAGGGTGGCCCGGAACTCTTCGGCGGGGTCGAGCGGCTCCTCCGTCTCCTCGACGGCGTCATCGACCTCGACCGTGGACGACTGAACCTCGTCGGTCTCGGGTGTCACTTCCTGCGACATGAACTACTTCCTAACCTCTGCACTGTTGGCCGCGAACGACCGGGGACCGTCGATTCCTCGACGTTGACGCACACGCTCGCCGATGGGCTGAATCAGCCGAAGACGAGCTCGACCACTTGCTGGAACACCTGGTCCAGGCCGAACACGAACGCCATGATGACGCTGACGAACACCAGCACCACGATGGTGTAGGTGACGAGCTCGCGCTGGGTGGGACGGACCACCTTGCGCAGCTCGTTCATCACCTGCGCAACGAACGAACCCGGCCGAGCGGGCTGGCCTGAGCCGGAGCGCGAGCGGTCGACACCTTGGGTGTCAGATGCGCTGGGATTGCTCACGTTCGGCCTCAGTCCTGGAATCGGTCGTTACTGCTTATCGAGTTACTGCGTATGGGCTACTGCGTATCGGGGTGCTGCTTATCGCGTGGTTCGTATCGGATCACGCTGGTGCTACTGCTGTGCAGGGCAAGAGGGACTCGAACCCACAACCGCTGGTTTTGGAGACCAGTGCTCTACCAATTGAGCTATTGCCCTTCGTTGCACTCGTGCGCTGTGGCACACCACCAACGCGGACGTGGCATGACTCAGCGTGGGTGAATGCAACACCCGGGCGGCGAGTCTACGTGACAAGATCCGACATCGCGAACTCCTGGGGACCGATACGGCACCGCTATCCAGGCTCCGGCACCAGGACACGCGGGGACACCGACCGGTGCGCCACGGGTGCAAAGATGGTCCGGTGACTCACGACGACACGCCCGCGGCAGCCCACCCCCGCCTGTCCACCAGGATTGGATCCATCGCCGAGTCGGCCACGCTCGCCGTCGACGCCAAGGCCAAGGCCCTCAAGGCGCAGGGGGCCCCGGTCATCGGTTTCGGGGCCGGCGAGCCCGACTTCCCGACGCCGGACTACATCGTTGCCGCAGCCGTCGCGGCCGCCGGCGACCCGGTGAACCACCGCTACTCCCCGGCCGGCGGCCTGCCCGCGCTGAAGACGGCGATCGTGGACAAGACCGAACGCGATTCCGGGTATGCCGTCAGTCCGGCCAACGTCATGGTCACCAACGGTGGTAAGCAGGCGGTCTACAACACCTTCGCGGCGCTGTTGGACCCAGGCGACGAGGTCCTTCTGCCCAGCCCGTACTGGACGACATACCCCGAGTCCATCCGGCTGGCGGGGGGCACGCCCGTCGAGGTCTTCCCGGGCAGCGAGCAGGGCTACCTCGTGACCGTCGAGCAGCTCGAGGCGGCCCGCTCCGAAGCGACCAAGGTGCTGTTGTTCTGCAGCCCCTCCAACCCGACCGGTGCCGTCTATCCCGCCGAGCAGGTCGAAGCGATCGGCCGCTGGGCCCTCGAGCACGGCATCTGGGTCGTCACCGACGAGATCTATGAACACCTGCTGTACGACGACGCCCGCGCCCCGTCGATGCCGACCCTGGTGCCCGAGCTGGCCGACACGTGCGTGGTGGTCAACGGGGTCGCGAAGACCTACGCGATGACGGGGTGGCGGGTCGGTTGGATGGTCGGACCGAGCGACATCATCAAGGCCGCGACCAACCTGCAGTCCCACGCCACCTCCAACGTGGCCAACGTGTCGCAACGGGCGGCCATCGCAGCCCTTCAGGGGTCACTGGAGGCAGTGGTCGAGATGCGCACCGCCTTCGACCGACGCCGCCGCACCATGGTCTCGATGCTCAACGAGATCGACGGCGTGCAGTGCCCCATGCCGACCGGCGCGTTCTACGCCTACCCCAACGTCGAGGGGCTCCTCGGGCGGACGATCGCCGGCCGGACCCCCGCCACGTCCGTCGAGCTGGCCGAGATCCTGCTCGAGGAGGCCCAGGTCGCGGTGGTGCCCGGGGAGGCGTTCGGGCCCAGTGGGTATCTGCGCCTGTCGTATGCGCTCGGCGACAACGACCTCGCCGAGGGGGTCGGACGGATCCAGGAGCTCTTGCGCTGAGGCAGGTCAGTCCCCGCGGAGGGCGCGCTCCATCAGGGCCGTGTGCGCCGCGACCGCATCGGGGACGAGTCGTTCCTGATCGACGGTGAGGACCTGACCGTCCTCGACGACCGGGTCGCCGTTGACCACCAGGAGCCGCACCGTCGGCGTCGCACCCAGCACCAGCGCGGCGACCGGATCGGCGACGTCGGCGTGAGCGTTGGTGCGCAGGTCCCACAGGGCCAGGTCGGCGAGTTTGCCGACCTCCACCGAGCCGAGGTCCTGGGTGCGTCCGAGCACATCGGCGCCGCCGAGGGTGGCCATCTCCAGGGCGTCTCGGACGCTCAACGCCTGCGGGCCACCGCGGGCGCGGGCAAACAACAGCGCGTGACGCACATCGTCGATCATCGAGCAGGCCTCGTTGCTGGCGGCCCCGTCGACGCCGATGCCGAGTCGCACTCCGGCGTCCCGAAGGTCGCGCGCCCGAGCGATCCCCGCGCCCAGGCGGGCGTTCGACGTCGGGCAGTGCGCCACCCCGGTGCGCGTCGCGCCGAGGTGCGCGATCTCGGCATCGCTGAAGTGGATGCCGTGCGCAAACCACACGTCCGCTCCGATCCAGCCCAGCGACTCGACATACTCCAGCGGGGTGGCGCCGAAGCGTTCCCGGCAGAAGGCGGCTTCGTCCGTGGTCTCGGCCACATGGGTATGCAGCAACGCGCCGTTCGCGCGGGCCAGCTCGGCTGACTCGCGCATCAGGTCCCCGGTCACCGAGAACGGCGAGCACGGGGCCAGCGCGATCCGCAGCATGGAATCCGGGGACGGGTCGTGCCAGCGCCGGATGGCTTGCTCCGAAGCGGCCAGGATCGAGTCACGATCCTCGACCACGTCATCGGGCGGCAACCCCCCGTCCCGACGCCCCAGATCCATCGACCCACGGGTGGGGTGGAACCGTAGGCCCACCTCGGCGGCCGCGTCGATCTCGGCGCCCAGGAGGTCGCCGCCGTCGCGGGGGAAGACGTAGTGGTGATCGGTGCTGGTGGTGCAGCCGGTCTGCGCCAGCCAAGCCAAGCCACCGCGAGCCGCCGCCTGGACGCACGCCTCGTCGATCCCGGCCCACACCGGATACAGCGTGGTCAGCCACTGAAACAACGTGGAATCCACGGCCAGCCCGCGGGTCACCCACTGATAGAGGTGATGATGGGTGTTGATCAGACCGGGTGTGAGCAGACAGCCCGTGCCATCGACGATCCGCTCGGCCTGAGCGCGAAGGTGGTCAGGGGCCCGCCCTGACCCCACCTGCACGATCCGTGTGCCCTGCACGGCAACGTAGCCGTCACGGTGTTCGTCGCGATCGGCGTTCATGGTCACCACGTGGGGGTGTTCGACGATGATCATCCTGCCAGTGAACCGGCTCCCCGCTGGCCGGCGATACCCCACCAACCCACCGAAGTCCGTGACGCGGTCGGTCCCTCGGTTGTATGTTCCTCTGATGAAGATGCGCGACCTCCTGGCGATGCCGGGATTCGCGCTGGGCCTGCTGCACGGCGACGACGCCAGCCTGGACCGTCCTCTGCGACTGACCTATTCCTCTGACCTGATCGACCCCGGCCGCTATCTGAGCGGCGGGGAGCTCGTGGTCAGCGGCCTGGTCTGGCGCACCACGCCGCAGGACAGCGAGACGTTCGCCGCGAACCTCAAGGCGGCCGGGGCAGCCGGCCTCGCTGCGGGGGAAGCACTGTTCGGCGAGGTGCCGAGCGACGTCGTCGAGGCCTTCCGGCGACACAACCTGCTGTTGTTCAGCGTGCCGGTGGAGGTCTCGTTCACCCAGATCAACGAAGCGGTCATCGGGGCCTCTTCGGCGGCCCGGGGCGACCGTCTGGAGGCCACCCTCGGCCGCTACCGCAAGATGTTGACCGCAATCGCCGAGGGCAAGGCCCTGGATGACCTGATCACCTCGGTCTCGATCGACAACCATGTCGTATGTCGAGTGCTCACCCCGACCGGACGCCACCTGTCCGTGGGGGAACCGCCCCTGTCAATGGCCGACCTGGACCGGGTCAGTCACGCCTTCTTGACCTCCCACCGCCTGCCGACCACCGTTCACCCTACGGCGAGCGAACCGCAGACGTACTCCGTCTTCGGCGTCGGCCCCGCACTGGGCCAACGCACGATGTCCTGGATGATGGTGGTCGAAGGGGACTTCGCCACCTGGCCGGCCTCGACCGTCGACGCCGTCAGCGAACTCTCGGCGATCACCCAGCTGGAACGAGCCCGGCGCGACGACACGTTACGGGCTGGCCGGGCGCGTGCGGACGAGCTCGTGCAGCTGGTGATCGAGGGGTCCGGCACCCGCCCAGAGACGGTGCTCAAGCTGCGCCAAGCCGGCCTGGATCCGGACGCGCCACTTGCGGTGCTGGTGGCCAGGTTCGGGGCGTCCCAGTGGGGCGATGACGCCTGCGCGATGATCCACGACACGGCAAGTCACCTGGGAGCATCGGTGGTAGCCCACCGGCCGGAGGGTCACACCGTGGCCATCCTGCAGGCGCGCCATCCGGACTTCTGCGACCGGTTACGGGTGGCATTGCAGCGGCTGGCCCCGAGCATGGGTCGGACTCCGCTGTCGGTCGGCATCAGCGACGCCGCGCCCCTGTCGGCGCTGTCGGGCATGTGGGAGGAAGCGCGTCACGCCCGCAGCCTGGCCGAGTTGCGTGGCAACCCGGTGAGCGTGGTGACCGGTTCCGAAGTCACCTCGCACGTGGTGCTGATGGCCACGGTGCCAGACGATGTCCGGCGCACCTTCGCCCACCGCGTCTTGGGTCCGGTCTGGGAATACGACGAGAAGCACGACGCCGGACTGAACGAGACCCTCGCAGCGTTCTTGGCGTGCTCGGGGTCGTGGAGTCGGGCTGCCGAGCAGATGCACCTGCACGTCAATACGGTGCGCTATCGGATCCAACGGGTCGAGGAACTGACGGGAAGAGACCTGTCCAGCCTCGAGGACCGGGTCGACGTCTTCTTGGCCCTGCGCTCGTTGTCGTAGGCCGGGACCAACCGTAGTCGTGACGAAGATGGCCCGTCGGGGGGCGGCGGAGTTTGGCGAAACGTCCATAGCAGAGCATCTGCAGCCTCGTTACAGTCGATGAAGAGGCACAGATCACGCGGACAGGAGATGAGCAGATGGACCCGCACGTGGTAGTCAACGGCGTCCCACGCCCACTGGGTGAGGTCGGGGGCCACGTCACCCTCCTGGACTGGCTGCGCCGGAGCGGATACACCGGAAGCAAAGAGGGCTGCGCGGAGGGAGAGTGCGGTGCCTGCGCCGTGCTGGTCGCTCGACCCCACGGTGCAGACGCGTCGCGTTGGACCGCCATCAACGCGTGCCTGGTGCCCGCTGCGGGCCTGGAGGACCAAGAGGTCGTCACCGCCGAGGGCCTCGGCCGTCCGGAGGCCTTGCACCCGGTGCAGCAGGGCATGGCGGACCTCGGCGGTTCGCAGTGTGGATACTGCACGCCGGGTTTCATCTGTTCGATGGCCTCGGAGTACTACCGGCCTGAGCGCACCCCGACCGCGACCGGGCACCGCGAGGTGGCCCCCGAGACCGAGCCCGACGCCGACGGTGAGCGTTCGGTCGTGCTGAGCGGCTCGACGCACGACACCGCCCCACAGACCCCGGGGGTGGACACGCCTGGGCACGCTCCGGACCACGAGCACGGCCCGAACGGCTTCGACCTGCATTCGTTGTCGGGCAACCTGTGCCGGTGCACGGGCTATCGACCCATCCGAGACGCCGCTTACGCCCTCGGTCACCCGGAACAGGGTGACCCGCTGCTGGAGCGTCTTTCCGCCCCGGCTCCCGCCCCAGCAGTCACGTCCATCACCAGCGACCTGGGCACCTTCGTGCGCCCATCCAGCCTCGATCACGTGCTGGAGCTGCTGGCGGAGCACCCCGACGCTCTGCTGGTCGCCGGGTCGACCGACTGGGGGGTGGAGCTCAACATCCGGCACGCCCGGACCGCGTTCAGCATCGGGATCGACCGGTTGGATGAGCTGCGCGAGCTCACCATCGGCAGTGAGCACATCGACATCGGAGCGGCGCTGAGCCTGACCGAGATCGAGCGCGGCCTCGACGGGGCGATCCCCATGCTGGCCACCCTGTTCCCGCAGTTCGCATCTCGACTGATCCGCAACGGCGCGACGCTGGGCGGGAACCTCGGCACCGGCTCCCCCATCGGCGACACCGCCCCCGGCCTGCTCGCCCTCGACGCGCATGTCGTGTTGGCCTCCCGCGACGGCGAGCGCGACGTCGCCCTGTCGGACTACTTCACCGGCTACCGGAAGTCGGTCCGGATGCCGCACGAAATGATCAAAACGGTGCGCATCCCCACTCCGTTGGCTCCGGTCACCGGCTTCCACAAGATCGCCAAGCGGCGCTTCGACGACATTTCCTCGGTCGCGGTGGCCTTTGCCATGCACCTGCAGCCGTCCGAGCAGCACAACGGCGACGGCTCGGCCGAGCAGGTCGTGGCCGACCTCAAGATCGGTCTCGGCGGAATCGCCGCGACTCCACTGCGAGCCACCGCCACCGAGCAGGCACTGATCGGCAAGCCGTGGACCCGGTCCACGGTGGTGCACGCTGCTGGTGTGCTCGGCGCAGAGGGCACCCCGATGAGCGATCACCGCGCCAGCTCGCACTATCGCGCGGCCATGTTGAGGACGTCGTTGCTGAAGTTCTTCAACGACCACCCTGCCCCGTCACAACCCGAACCACGGATGAGTGAGGTCTGAGCAATGAGCAAGGCACACGGACCGCTGGCCGATCGTCCGAACAACGCGAAGGTCGGACTGCAGATATCCCACGAGAGCGCTCACCTGCACGTCACCGGCGCCGCGCTCTACACCGACGACCTGGTGGCACGCACCGCGCACTGTCTGCACGCGTGGCCGCTGCAGTCCACCGTGGCGCACGCCACCATCACCAACCTGAACGTCGACCCGGCCTATGACGTCGAGGGTGTGGTGAAAGTGCTCACCGCAGAGGACGTGCCGGGAGTCAACGACGCGGGCATCAAGGGCGACGAGCCCCTCTTTCCTGACGAGATCATGTTCTACGGGCACGCCATCTGCTGGGTCATCGGCGAGAGCGAGGAGGCCGCCCGGAACGGGGCGAACGCGATCGAAGTCGCCTACGAGGTGCTGCCCTCGATCATGACGATCAGCGAGGCGATCGAGCAGGAGAGCTATCAGGGCCACCAGCGGACCGTGCAACGCGGTGACGTCGAGGAGGCCATGTCGGGGGCCGCTCACCGGTTCACCGGCGAGTTCGAGTTCGGTGGTCAGGAGCACTTCTACCTGGAGACGAACGCGGCGCTGGCCCACGTCGACGAAGCCGGGCAGATCTTTGTCCAGTCCAGCACGCAACACCCTTCGGAGACCCAGGAGATCGTCGCTCACGTGCTGGGCCTGCCCAGCAGCCACGTCACGGTGCAATGTCTGCGGGTGGGTGGCGGCTTCGGCGGCAAGGAGATGCAACCGCACGGGTTTGCCGCGATCGCTGCGCTCGGCGCCGTGATCACCGGCCGGCCGGTGCTGATGCGGCTCAACCGCACACAGGACATCACGATGACCGGCAAGCGGCATCCGTTCCACGCGACCTGGGAGGTCGGCTTCGACGAGGACCAGCGCATCGTCGCCCTCGACGCCACGTTGACCAGTGACGGCGGCTGGAGCCTCGACCTGTCCGAACCGGTGCTGGCCCGCGCGCTGTGTCACATCGACAACGCCTACTGGGTGCCCAATATTCATGTGCTTGGCCGGATCGCCAAGACCCACAAGACCTCGCAGACGGCGTTCCGTGGGTTCGGCGGCCCGCAGGGCATGATCGTGCTCGAGGACATCCTGGGTCGGTGCGCTCCGCTGATGGGCATCGAGGCCGACGAGCTGCGCCACCGCAACTTCTACACCTCTGGGCACACCACGCCATACGGTCAACCCGTCCGGCACGCCGAACGGCTGGAGGAGATCTGGCAGCAGCTCATGCAGCGCAGTGACTTCGCCACCCGCAAGCAGGACATCGCCGCGTTCAACGACGAGCACCAGGACATCAAACGCGGGCTGGCGATCACCCCGGTGAAGTTCGGCATCTCCTTCAACCTGACGGCGTTCAACCAGGCCGGCGCGTTGGTGCACGTCTATCGCGACGGTTCGGTGTTGATCAACCACGGTGGTGTCGAGATGGGCCAGGGCCTGCACACCAAGATGATCCAGGTCGCCGCGACCGCGCTCGGGGTGCCACTGGACGCGGTGCGCCTTGCGCCCACCCGCACGGACAAGGTGCCGAACACGTCGGCGACCGCGGCCAGCTCGGGGGCGGACCTCAACGGTGGCGCCATCAAAGACGCGTGCGACCAGATCCGGGCCCGGCTCAACGTCGTGGCAGCCGGCAAGCTCGGCATTCACCCCGACGACGTGCGCTTCGTCGACGGGGTGATCACCGGGATCGGTTTTCACGACACCCAGCTCGCCTTTGCCGACCTCGTCCATGACGCCTACTTCCAGCGGGTTCAGCTGTGGGCGGCCGGCTACTACCGCACGGCGGCCCTGCACTGGAGCTCGGAGCTGATGCAAGGCGAGCCGTTCAAGTACTTCGCCTACGGCGCGTCGGTGTCCGAGGTGGAGGTCGACGGCTTCACCGGGGCCTACCGGCTCCGCCGGGTCGACATCGTGCACGACGTCGGCGACTCGCTGTCCCCGCTGATCGACCTCGGGCAGATCGAGGGGGGCTTCGTCCAAGGGACCGGGTGGTTGACCCTGGAGGAGCTCAGCTGGGACTGCAGCGACACCCCCAGTCGTGGTCGACTGAACACCCAGGCCGCCAGCACCTACAAGATCCCGTCATTCTCCGAGATGCCCGAAGTGTTCAACGTGCATCTGTTCGACAAAGCCACCGAGTCCGGCGTCGTCTACGGCTCCAAAGCGGTCGGTGAACCTCCACTGATGCATGCCTTCAGCGTGCGCGAGGCGCTGCGGCAGGCTGCTGCAGCGTTCGGCCCACCCCAGGTCGCGGTCGAGCTGGGCAGCCCGGCCACGCCGGAGACGGTCTATTGGGCGATCGATCGCCTGCGAACCCCCGGCGACGGCGACTCCGGCGCCGAGCTGACGGCGTCATCGGCCGGAAGCCTGGCCGGAGTCTGAGGTGGACTGGCTGGCGGCGGTCGCGCACCTGCGGCAAGACGGTGGGTATGGGGTGCTGGTCACCGTGTCCGCAGTGCGCGGCCACGCCCCCCGGGCACCCGGCGCCAAGATGGTCGTTGCCGCCGATCACACCTGGGGGACGATCGGCGGCGGCAACGTCGAGGAGGTCGCCATCGAGCGAGCCCGTGAACTCATCAGTGCCGGTGCCACACAGGTCGAGCAGCTCACGTCGCGACTGAACTCCCACGTGCGGGGAAGGCACGGTCAGCAGTGCTGCGGCGGCGAGATGGAACTGCTCTTGGAGCCGCTGCCCCCACGCCCCAGCGTCGCCATCTTCGGAGTGGGTCACGTCGGCTTCGAGCTGGCTCGCGTGCTGTCCCGATTCGAGATCCACCTGCACCTGGTCGACTCGCGCGCCGAGCAGATGGAGGAGTTGAGGCTACTCTCGCTCACCGACGGTCCGGCCGACGTCCGAGCGCATCGAGTGCTGTTGGGTGAGGATGTCCTGGAGCAGCTGCCGGCGGGCGCGCACGTCGTGATCATGACTCACGACCACGCCGAGGACTTCGCGCTCTGCGATGCTGCGGTGCGCCGCCCTGATCTCGGCAGCGTCGGCCTCATCGGCTCGGCTGCCAAGTGGGCGCGGTTCCGTTCGATGCTGACCGAGCAGGGTCACACCGGTGCCGCGATCGATCGGATCACCTGCCCGATCGGTGACCGCGGGATCACGAGCAAAGAGCCGGCCGCCATAGCCGTCGGGGTCGCGGCCGACCTCGTGCGTGCCTTCGAGCGCTCGCCAACAACGCAGGTCACGGCTCGTCGCGCTCAGGTCGCCGGGATGAAGACGACCAGCGAGTAGGCGCCGACGTCCATCCGGCCGCCGCCCCGGCCGTCCACCACCACGTCCGGGGTCCGGTGGTCACCGAACAGCTCGCTGTAGGTGCCGGCATCGCTGTTGAACCGGACCCGCCACCGGGTGCCGGCGACACCCGGCATACTGATGGTGCCGCTGATCGGGGACGCGGAGAAGTTCGCCACCACGACGGCATGGGAGCCTTCGTCGTCGCCCCGATGAAAGGCCACGAGCTTGCGCTCATCGTCCACGTCGATCAGGTCGACGTACTCACCGGACAACGCCGCGGAGTCCCCGGCGAGATTGCGGCGCAGTCCGATCAGGTCCCGGAACATCCGGACGATGTCACGGAACTGCTCGGCGCGCTCCCAGTCCAGCGGCACCGAGTCGCGGAACCACTCGTCTTCCAGAAACTCCTGACCCTGGAAGATCATCGGGATGCCCGGCGTGGTCAGCACCAGCGCAGCACCGAGGGTGGCCAGCTTCTGAGCATGCCATCCGTCGGCGTT
>JBASAZ010000027.1:0-9580 GCA_049650845.1 Ornithinimicrobium sp. | reverse complement strand
AGTCAATGCGTGTCAAACAACAAAGCAACGACGCCAATTGATACATTGAGACCCCTATTACCAGCGGTATTGTTCCCGAGGAGACGCATGACCGACCGACGTGCCATCCTCCAACGACGGGTACATGCCGGGTTTGCGTTGCTTGCGGTGGTGGGTTTGTCGGTCATCATTGGAGCGGCCTTCTCTCAGGAGAAGTCGGCCCCCATGCCCGATGAGTCGGCCGGACTCACGGTCAGTAGCGCTGAATTGGGCGATACCGAGGTGAACAGTGCCGCCGAGTTGCCATCCAACTCGGCCCCCGCACGCTCAGCCATGGAGCAGACCGTGGCACAGGCAGCCCAACGTATTCTGGGAGACGCAGAAGCGCCAGAACCACTAGCGCAGTCATTGCCCGCCACGATGGACATTCCGTCCGTAGACATAGAATCCGACCTACATCCGGTGGGAAAGAATAAGGACGGCACGCTCGAGGTGCCCTCTGGTCCGCTGTACGACCAGGCCGCCTGGTACGACGGGTCACCAACCCCCGGCGAGCTGGGCCCCTCCGTGCTCCTGGGGCACGTCACCAGCCAGGGATCAACGCCTTCGATCTTCTTCGAGCTCGGCGCCACCAGCGTCGGCGATGTGGTGGAGGTAGGGCGCGAGGACGGGTCGACCGCAATCTTTGAGGTGTATGCCGTCGATTCCTACCCGAAAGACCAGTTCCCGACCGACCTGGTCTACGGCAACACCGAAACTCCCGAACTTCGCGTCATCACGTGTGGCGGCGACTACGACGCCGACGAACGCGCACACGTCGACAACATCGTGGTCTACGCCCGACTGACTGCCTCGAACTAACCTCTGGGGCACGGTTTCCCGCAGGCGGTGACAACTCTGCTCAGCGCACGTCGCCCCGGTGCCGCCACGCACATGACCCCGCTGCCGGTGCTCACGCACCACCAGCGGGGTCATGATTCGAACGTCCTACGTCGTCGTACTTACTCCGAGCGGCGACGGGCGGACAGCGCCATGCCGGCTGCACCCATGGCCAACGCGAGGCCGCCAGCTGCGAACAGTCCCCCGTTCTCCATACCCGAGGTGTTGCCACCGCCGGTGGCCACACCGCCGTCGGGAGCATCGGTCTGGTCGTCGTCGTTGTGATCGTCGTCATCGTCGCTGTCATCCTGCGCGCTGAACGCAGTCTGCTGGACCAGGGCCGGAGCCTGCGTGTCGCCTGCAGCCATGGCGGGTCCAGCAATTGCCAGCGAGCTCGCCAGCACCAAACCACCGGAAGCGGCCAAAGTGGAAATACGTGTGGTGCGCATAAAGATCCTCCTGAGTTGGTGAAACCTGGAGCGCTGGAGACTAACAGTCACACGATTCTTTACAGCAGACACGCCGAAAGTAATGTCGAATAGCGACAATGACGAGTTCGTATTGTGCGCTATGGCAATTCGCTTAGACAACCTCGGGCGATCTGGCCGGGATCGGCGTGCGACACGTGAGGTGATTTAACACTCAACCACTATCCGGTGGAGCAACTCGCCTATTAGGTTGCTGAGCCCTGCCATCCCGAAGGGCCTGCACTTCCGGCGGGATAGGAGTCGAGAGCCACCGCCCCATCTCGCCACGCTTGCAGCACAGGGGTCATAATCCGCCAACATTCTTGTGCCACGTCCCCGCGAATCGACAGCAGTGCATCGCCGTCGAAGATCCCCGCCAGAACTTCACCATACGGCAGCATCCGCGCCTTTCCGAGCTCGGCGGTCAGCGCCTTCTGCTCCAGATGGAAGGGGTCACCCTCGGCGTTCATCGACAACTCCAGGCGCACCGCCCCCGGCTTCAGATCGAGCACCAGGCGGTCAGGATCGGGCACGTCATACAAGCCGGTGGGCACGTGGGCGGGAGCCTTGAACGTCACCACGATCCGCTTGGACAAGTCACCCAACGCCTTCCCGCTGCGCAGCCGGAACGGCACGCCACCCCAGCGCGCGTTGTCCACCGCGAGCGTGACCTGCGCCAGCGTCTCGGTCTCCTGTTCAGGGTCGACACCGTCTTCGGCGGCGTAGTCCGGGACCTCATGGTCACCCACCTGGCCCGCGGTGTATCGCGCCCGATGCGAGGCCGTCGTCGGGTCGTCCTGCCACACGTGGGTGGCCCGTAGGACTTGGGCCTTCAGGGACTGCACCTCGATGCTGGTCAGGGCCGAGGGTGCCTCCATGGCAAAGAGAGCCAGAACCTGCAACAGGTGGGACTGGAGCATGTCGACGAGCGCCCCGGCCTTGTCGTAGTACCCGGCGCGTCCCTCCAGAGCCAGCGTCTCGTCATACGTGATGTCGACGGAGTCGATGTGATCACCGGACCACAACGGCTGCAGCAGGCGGTTGGCAAACCGTATGCCGATGAGGTTCAGCACGGTGTTGACCCCGAGGAAGTGGTCGACTCGGTGTATCTGCTCCTCGGGCACCACCCGAAGGAGTTGCCGGTTCAGCTCGCGGGCCGTATCGAGGTCGTGCCCGAAGGGCTTCTCCAGCGCCAACCGGGTGCCCTCGGGCAGGTCGATATCCTCGAGCAGGGCGCACAGTTTGACGCTGACCTGCGGCGGCAGCGCAAAGTACAGCACCAGGGGTGCGTGTTGCTCGGCGATGAGGTCCGTCAACTCCTGGGACTCGAGCAGGTCGACCTTCACGTAGTCGGCGGTGGTCAGCAACTCATCGATCCGGTCCTGCGGCACGTCTTCACCGTGCATCGCCGTGCGGATCTTGTCGTGCCAATCCTGCTCGCTGAGCTCCGCGCGATCGGCGCCGACCACCCTGACTCGTCGTTCAGGCTCCACTGCCAGCAGAGATCCCAGACCCGGCAGCAACAGACGGCTGGTCAGGTCCCCGGATGCCCCCAAAACGAGCAGAGTCGTGACGGGTGTTTCAGTCATAACCGTCAGTCTGCCGCACTGTCCGTGGTTTCGCGCTTCTGGCCGGCAGCAGTTCTCCTACATCGTGTCGTGGCATGATTCGGCCATGCCGCAGTGGTGGGACGATCAAGGGTTCCTCATCACGTTTGGGGTGTTGTTGGTGGTCGCGGTGGGGCGCGGCCAACTGACCTATTGGGTGGCCCGGGTGGTCACCGAGCGGGCACTGGCTCGCACGCACCCTGCCCAGGGTTGGCAGGCCAGTGTGCACTCCTGGTTGCAGGGCGAGCGGTTGGCTCGGGGTCGCAGCTCGCTGCAGCGGTGGGGGCTCATCGTCGTGCCGCTGTGCTACCTGACGGTCGGGTTCCAGACGCTGGTGCTAGCCGCCGCCGGGGTGATGCGGATCCGCTGGGTGTGGTTCACCGCGGCCCAGCTCCCCGGGGCAGCAGCATGGGCGTTGATCTATTCGACCATCGGCTTCGCGGTCTGGCAGGCGGGACTGGCTGCAGCGGCCGGCTCACCGTTGGCCTTGGCCGCCTTCTGCTTCATCGCGATCGTGTATGCCGCCACGCTGATCAGTCGGCACGTGCGGGCCCGACGGCAGGCGAGCACCGAGGCCTAGCGGCGCGGGGCTGCGCCTGCCACCAAGGAGCCCGAGCTGGTCGTTAGCCTGTGCGTGCCGCCCCATGCCGACGACACGCCGCAGCGCACCGGCCCCAGGGTGCACGTGCACCCGTGAGCCGCTGTGGACCGGCGCGGCGACGGCATGACCGCGACGCCAGACCAGCTCCAGATCCGCGCGGCGACGGCATGACCGCCACGCGAAACCGTCGATCACCCGCTACGACGCACGAGTGGCTCGCCACGGCCGGCCCGGGAAGTGTGTTCCGAAGCGTTCAGGGGCCATGAGCGGCAGCCGCTTCTCGTATCCGCGGTCCGTCACGATCGCGGCGATCCGGCGCACCGTCTCCCACGGGGTGTCATAGACGTCGCAGGCTCGCAACACCAGTAGGCGCCAACCGCGGTCGTCGAGCCACTCCCGCCGGTCGACATCGTGGCCCCACTGCGCGGCATCCTCCGCGTGCTGCCGACCGTCGTATTCGATAGCGACTTTCAGTTGCGGATAGCTCAAGTCGAGCCGATAGGTCACGGTGCCATCGGCGCTGCGTATCGAGATGTTGACCTCGGGTTCGGGTAGTCCGGCGAGGCAGATCATGAGTCGCACGCGGCTCTCCATCGGTGACTCCACTCGTTCGCGGACCAGGTCGACGGCCCGCGCGGCGCGGGTCGAGATCCGCGGGGTGGTGCTGTGAGCCGCGTCGAACAGACCGTCCAGATCGACACAGCCGCGGTGCACCAGCGAGTCGCCGAGCACCACCAGGTCGACGAACGTGAGGTGGTCCGCGAGATCACAGAACGTCTGGGCTGGACTCGTCAGCCGCAGCGGGCCACGCTGCACAATCTGCGCATCCGGGCGGACGTGGACCATCAGACCGGCCCGACGTCGTCGTTGGCGAGCGTTGCTGACCGTGAGGTGGACCAACGGTTCCTCCGGCACCACCCCACCGTGCAGACGAGCCGCCGTGTGATGACTGATCGCGGCATCCTGCACGATGAGGGCGGCGGCTCGGGCCAGCACCTCGGGGGTGACCTCCGACTGCGCAGGCACGCGCACGGCGCCAAACAGCCGGTGGTATGCCGGCCCGTCCAGGTGGTGCTTCGTCAGGCCGGCCGCGATGCCCTGCTGACGCAGGAAAGGCCACCTGCCGTCTACGTTCGGCTGCATCCGTCCACCCTGCCAAACCCACGCCCATACCCGTCGGCGTCGTCCACAGACGGCGCCTTCGTGCCGACGACACGCCGGTCGTGAGCGGCTCCAGTGCGCATGTGCACCCGTGGGCCGACCGCGGTGGGCGTGGCGGGGCGTCGGGGGGTGGCGCGGTGGGCGTGGCGGCGCGTTGTCGCTGGGTTCGGCGTACACGTTCCGCGACGGGCTGGGAGTATGGAACGGTAGTGCACAACACAGGTGGAGGCGCCATGGACAAAGACCAGCACACCGACCAGCCCGACGACACCGCTGAGCAGCCGGACGCAAAGATCCTGCCCTTCCCGAGCGGGCATGAATCCCCGACGACCACCGAAGTAGACGTCGATGGTCAACAGGTCCAGATCATCTATCTGCCGTGGCGGCATGAGGTGGATGGGCAGGGTCGGCCTGCCGGTCTGTACTACCGCGCCCCCGATGAGGCCGGTTTCTATCCGGCGCCGACCACCCGGGACCTCGATGATCTGCTGAACGAACTGGTGCCCCAGTTGCGCACCCACCTCAAGGCAGTGCCAGGCACCGGCGACCGCGAAGGGGTCTGAGCCGGGGACCCGGCGCCTCGCCTGCGACCTCAGCTCAAAACGTCCTTGCGCGCGAAGTGCCGATAGGCGAGGGCAAAGAACACGGTCGCCCACAGCGATGCCCACAGCACTCCGGGCAGCAGCGCCCAATAGTCGGCGTCGGGGCCGAACAGTCCCACCCACTCAAAGGCGTAGTGGTTGGGCAGCGCGTGACGCCAGTCGCCCAGCGCATCCAGCGCGTCCAAGATCGAGGACACGATGGAGGCCAGCACCGCGAAGCCGACCGCAGCCAGAGGCGCGTCGCTGCGCACCCCCACCCAGAAGGCGATCGCCGCGAACGGCAACAGCGCAACGAAGATGTATGCCGAGGCCACGGTGAGGCGAGTCAGCATCGTCGGCCAGTCCAACACTCCGCCGACCGGCAAGGTCAGCGACTGCCACCCGTAGAAGACCCCGCCGACCAGGATCACCCAGACCAACAACGTCAGCATGGCCAGCAGGGTTGTGCCCAAGCCGACCAGCAGCTTGCTGGTCAACAGGCGCACGCGCGGCACCGGCGCGGTCAGCAAGTAGCGCAGCGAAGCCCACGAGGCCTCGGACGGAACGGCGTCCCCGACGAACAGCGTGGCCACGATCAGCAGCAACAACGGGGCGGTCACGAACAGCATGAACACCGTGAAGTTGGCCGACCCGATGGTGGCCAGATCGGAGAAGCGTTGGCCCCCGTCGCCCCCGTCACCGAGTGCATAGGCACCCACCACGATCAGCGGCAGAGCAAAAAGGATGCCGAAGGTCCACTTGGTGCGCAGACGGGTGAACTGCCGGCGGGCCTCCACCCGCGTGGTCAGGGTGGCGCTCATCGGGGACGCACCGCGTTCAACGCCGCCCCGTCGTTGGCCCCGGCGATCGTCGACAAGAACACCGACTCCAGGTTGCGCCCCTCGGCCACTCCGACCTCCTGCACGGATCCTGCTGCCAACACCCTGCCGGCGTGCATCACCACGACGTGCGAACACGTCATCTCCACCTCGGCCAACAGGTGACTGGAGACGACCACGGTCCGGCCGGCCTCGGCATACCGCTGAAGCATGGGGCGCATGGCCGCGATCTGCGGCGGGTCCAAGCCGTTGGTCGGCTCGTCGAGGATCAACACCTCGGGCATCCCGAGCATCGCTTGGGCGATCCCGAGACGTTGGCGCATCCCCTGGCTGTAGGACTTGACCGGGCGATGGACCGCGTCGCCGAGCGCTGCGATCTCCAGGGCATCCTCGAACAGCGCCTCGTCGGTGGGTCGACCCGTCGCCGCCCAGTAGGCCTTCAGGTTCTCCAGTCCCGACAGGTGCGGCAAGAATCCCGGCCCCTCCACCAGGGCGCCCACGCGCTGCAGCACCGGCGCGCCGGCATACACCGGTTGGCCCAGCACGTGCACCGTGCCCGAGTCCCGGCCGATCAGCCCCATCACCATGCGCAACGTCGTGGTCTTGCCCGCGCCGTTAGGACCCAACAGGCCGACCACCTGGCCGCGCTCAGCCCGCCACGACACGTCGTCCACCGCCTTGTGGCCGTCCGGATAGGCCTTGGTCAGGCCGCTGACGACCAAGGGCACATCGAGGTAGTCCTCGCGCTGCGGGTGGGGGCGCGTTCGGGCACGCAGGGCCGCGAGGCCGATCAGCACCAGCAGTACGGTCAGGGCGACTGCGACCCCGATGCTCTCGCTGTCC
This sequence comes from Ornithinimicrobium sp., assembly GCA_049650845.1. Classification (GTDB taxonomy): domain Bacteria; phylum Actinomycetota; class Actinomycetes; order Actinomycetales; family Dermatophilaceae; genus Ornithinicoccus. The sequence goes on along the minus strand of JBASAZ010000027.1, from coordinate 2,623 downwards.
CACCTACTCGAGGGACTGACCGCGGTGCCTTCGACCACCGGCAGGGTCACGCTCGGCTGGGCGAGGGCGACCTGGTCGATGCGGGTGGTCGGGTCCACCCGGTAGGACCCGTCGGTGGCGCTGACCAACACCCGCCACGTCGAGCCGGCAGGCATCTGCCAGGTGCCACCGGGCAGGGCCACGTCCACCCGCTCGCTGCTGCCCGGCGTGACCTCGACCTTCACCGGAGCGACCAGTCGTCGCGGAAGGACCGGCCCACCCGGTTGCACCTCCCACAACGAGACGAAGAGGGTGGACGTCGCGCCTGAGGACGTCACGTCCAGACTGACCCGCGGCGCCCCGGCCACCAGCATCGACGTCGACAACGCCTCGGTGTCGAAGGCCACGCTTTGGCCCGGGAGAGCGGCCAGGGAGTATGTCGGCAGGGCACCGAGCACGCCACCGAGGCCGGGCACCGTGGTCAGCGATTCGGGCACTCCCCCAGGAGGGCTGATCAGCACCGGGGGTCCGGTGGCCGACAGCGGAACCTGCGTGGTCTGGGCGTTCCCGGCGGCACCGTCGAGCCCGGGGTAGACATCGCCCGTGTATTGCTGAGCCGCTTGGCCACCGGTCGGCGGCGGTGCTGCATAACTGAAGGCCGGCAACGGCAGTGAATCCTGGGTGACCTCGTCCGGCGATCGCAGGGTGCCGTCCAGCCAGGTCAGTGCGTCCTGGGTCTGCGTTTGCTCCAGGTCGGCCGGCTCGCCACCCGGCGTCGTGCCGTCATTGCCGGGAGGGCCACCCTCGGGCTGGGCCGCCTCCGGCACAGCACTTTGCCCGTCGTGCCCACCGTTGAACCAGTTCACCGCCACGGGGACGCCGGCCTGACGCAGCGCGGTTGCGTTGGCGTCGGCTTGGTCCAGCCCGAACAGGCTGTCGGACATGCCCTGCACGAGGTATGTCGGCGCGCTGATCTGGTCCAGTGTCGGCGCCGGACTGTGGTCGCGGAGTTGGTCGATGAGGTCCTCGTTGTTGTCCTGCGACTCCATGGCGGCCACGAAGTCCTGACACAGCTCGGGATCGAACCGTCCGCACAGCGCGGCCCCACCCGCCACCCCGCCTGTTTCCGCCACCTCACTGGCCCGGTCCGCTTCTCCGGTGCCTTGCTGCAGGTCCGCGCCGAGGATCGCGGTGAAGAACGCAGAAGCCCAGAGCTTCTTGAACGGTCCCGGCGCATCGACGTCGCTAGCAGCCTGCGGGTAGAAGGCATCGGCCAGGTCGTTCCAGGTGATCTGCGCGATCACTGAGTCGACCCGGTCGTCGGCGCCCGCGGTCATCAGCGCCATCGCACCGCCGTAGCTTCCGCCGACCAGCCCAACCCGCGGGTCGTTGTCTGCGTCTCGTTGGACCCCCGAGTCCTGGGCCAGCAGGTCGATCAGCGCCTGCGCATCGGCAATCTCGAAGTCCGGGTCGTTCAGGTGCACCCGCCCTTCGGAGTCTCCGAACCCGCGAGCGGAGTAGGCCAGCGCCACGTATCCGTTGTCGGCGAGCGTCTGCGCTTGATCGACCAGATCGTCTTTGCTGCCCCCGAACCCGTGCCCCAAGATCACTGCGGGCGCGGGTCCGCCGCCCGTTGGGCGATAGATGTCGGCGTCCAGGGCCACCTCGGTCCCGTCGGGCTCCGGGCCTACCGGCACCGTCACCGTTTCCGCCGCACTCTGGGCGTGCGCCGCGGGAAGAGCGACCGACGGCCCTACGACCGGAGCCGCCCCCAACAGCACCCCGAGGGTGGCCGCACCCAGGAAGCGTGCAGCGAGAGACGGCATACGCGGAGCCCTTCGAAACAGGTGCACTGCGAGGTGCCGTGCAAGGAGTTAACGGTACGTGGCGGGTCAGCGTTCCCGACCTGCGGGTCAACCTTCATCCGGGGCACTCGGAGGCGGGCCCTCTTCCCTGACGACGCCATAACCCCTAGGTGGGTCCGGGCATCTCTTACTTCTGGTGGATCTGAACGCGGTGCTGGTCGGGGCCTTCCACGAACGCGAAGGTCCCCCAAGGCTGCTCGTGCGGCTCTGAGACGTCAGCACCCTTGCTGCGCAACTCCTCGACTGTTGCGGTGACGTCATCGCAGGCGAAGGTGAGGTACGCGCCCTCGCCTGGCTGCTTGCCGTCGCGCGCGGCGTCGTGCAGCGCAATGGTGGTCGAGCCCTCGGGCGTCGAAAGCTCCAGCCATCGAGCATCGTTGCCCATGTCCTGGTCCGTCACGACGGAGAAGCCCAGAAGGTCCCGGTAGAAAGCCAGCGACGCCTCTTGGTCCGATACATAGAGCATGGCCGTTCCGATGTGCGTGATCATCCGCCCAATGTAACGACGGCCCCCGACGTTCCGGGAAGGTGAGGCAACAGACGAACTCGGACCGCCACAGGTGCAGGCGCACCAGCTCCGGTGAGCCCGGTCACGAAGGCGTCATCATTGTTACGGCGAGGCCACGAGCGCGGCGTTGATCGCGCCCGGGACGCGCCAGGAGATCCGGGTCTCCCCGAGCCACGCGCGGACCTCGTCGGCTCGGGCCTGCACGTGGCGGCGCCGCGCGGCCGGCACGTCAACGAAGTAGTGCAGCCGGATCTCGCCGGTCTTCGTCTGG
>JBASAZ010000026.1:0-13616 GCA_049650845.1 Ornithinimicrobium sp. | reverse complement strand
GCAGACAACGATGTCAGGATGCAACACCCTCCGGTTCCTCCCCCCCGAGCCACCATGCTCGACGTGGCCCGGCTGGCCGGGGTCGGACTGAAGACGGTCTCGCGGGTGGTCAACGAGGAGCCCGGGGTCTCCGCGGCGACGCGCCAGAAAGTGCTGCACACCGCAGAGCAACTCAGCTATCGACACAACCTTGCTGCCAGCAATCTGCGCCGCCGCGGCAGCCGCACCGGGATGATCGGCGCGCTGATCCAGGACATCGACAACCGCTTCTCCTCGAACCTCCTGCGTGGCATCGAAGAGGCCGCCCACGGACGCGGGGCCTCCCTGCTGACCGCGTTTCTCGACGAGGACCCGGAGCGCGAACGTATGCAGGTCAGGGCCCTCATCGGGCATAGGGTCGACGCGCTCGTCCTGATGCCGGCGACGGCTACGCAGGAGTATCTGCTGGCCGAGCGACAAGCCGGGCTGCCGATGGTCTTCGTCGATCGGTTCCCGCACGGCCTAGACGTCGACTCAGTGACCGTGGACAACCAGGGCGGGGCCCACCGTGCCATTCGTCACCTTGTGGAGCACGGTCACCGCCGGATCGCCCTGATTGGCGACTCGTCGGATATTGAGACCTCCCGGGCGCGGCTGAAGGGATACGAAGACGCCTTGAGCGAGGCGGGCATCGCCCTGGATCCGAGGTTGATAGCACTGGGGAACCGCCGGGAGGCCGAAGCCGAAGCCACGGTGCTGGCCCTCATGGCCGCCCCGGATGCACCGAGTGCGATGTTCACGACCTCCAACGTCATCTCGGTGGGCGCCATCCGAGCGTTGCGCTCGCTGAACCTCGTCCGCACGGTGGCGATGGTCGGGTTCGACGACTTCCCGCTGGCGGACCTGATCGATCCGCCGCTGACGGTGATCCGACAAGACATCAACGAGATCGGCAGGCAGGTCGTGACGTTGCTCTGGGACCGATTGGACGGTGAGACGTCGGCGCCCCAACGCGTCGTCTTACCGGTCGATCTCGTGCAGCGCGGCTCGGGCGAAATTCGCCCCGCTCCGTGCACACCGTGACACTCGGCGCCCTCTGCACAGCCCACACCGCTGTATCCGTGCATACCGTGACACTCGACGCCCTCTGCACGGATGGCAGTGCGGCAGTCCGCCGGAACGGTCGGTGCTCGCCCCACCGATCAGGCAGACTTGCCGTATGACGTTGAGCGTGCTCGACCTGTTCACCATCGGTATCGGACCGTCGTCCTCACACACCGTCGGTCCGATGCGCGCCGCGCGCACCTTTGCCCATGATGTGTCCACCGCAGGCCTGCTGCCGCGAGTGCATCGTGTCCAGGTCGACCTTTACGGATCGCTCGGGGCGACCGGAGTCGGTCACGGCACCGACCGAGCCCTGCTGATCGGCCTGGAGGGGGCCGCACCGGAGACCGTGGAACCCTCCTGGATGGCGGCGCGCACCGCGCAGATCCGGCGCGAGGGTGTCGTGCGTCTGGCCGATGCCCAGGAGGTGCAGTTCGACGAGGCACGTGACCTTGTGCTCAGGCCGCGAGACCGGCTGCCTGGTCACCCGAACGGCATGCGCTTCACGGCATACGACCAGGACGGTGTGGAGGTGCTGAGCCGGACGCGATACAGCGTCGGTGGCGGCTTCGTCGTCGACGAAAGCGACGTCAGCGCGGATCGACTCACCGCCACCAGTCGTGCGCCGCATCATTTCGACAGCGGCGCCGCGCTGCTGCGGCAGTGCGGTGCCGAACACGTCAGTGTGGCCGAGCTGGTGGCGTTGAACGAGGACGCCCAACGCCCTCGGGAGGAGACGCGCGCCGCGTTGCTCGAGATCTGGGCCGCGATGCAAGCCTGCGTCGCAGCCGGGTGTGCCGCAGAGGGGATCCTGCCCGGCTCACTCATGGTCGCGCGTAGGGCCCCGCGGTTGTATCGCGACCTGATGGAGACGCATCGTGCCGCCCCTTCCGGCGCGGACACCCTGGCGGCGATGGATTGGTTGAGCCTGCACGCCATCGCGGTCAACGAGGAGAACGCGGCCGGCGGCAGGGTGGTGACCGCTCCCACCAACGGGGCGGCGGGCATCATCCCGGCGGTGCTGCACCACTACTGGCATTACGTGCCCGGCGCCAGCGACGACGGCGTCATCCGTTTCCTGTTGGCGGCCGCGGCGATCGGCATCATCATCAAGGAGAATGCCTCGATCTCGGGGGCCGAGGTCGGTTGCCAGGGCGAGGTGGGCTCCGCCTGCGCGATGGCGGCGGCCGGCTTGTGCGAGGTGCTCGGGGGGACTGCGGAACAGGTCGAGAACGCGGCAGAGATCGGCTTGGAGCACAACCTCGGACTGACCTGCGACCCCATCGGGGGTCTGGTGCAGATTCCGTGCATCGAGCGCAACGCGGTCGGCGCGGTGAAGGCGGTGACGGCGGCCCGGTTGGCCATGCGCGGAGACGGCACTCACCGGGTCAGCCTCGATCAGGCGGTCACGACCCTGCGCACGACCGGCGCCGACATGTCCGATAAGTACAAGGAGACCTCCACCGGTGGTCTTGCGGTCAACGTTACGGAGTGTTGAACGACAGGCCGGACTCAGGTGTCGGCGCGTTTCCGACTGGGCTGCACTCGCCGCGGCTCACCGGGCATCTTGGGGTAGTCCGGCGGAAAGGGCATCTCGCCCAGCCCACGCTCCACATCGCTCTCCCATAGCGCGAGCGCGGGAGTGAGGTCGGCCGGCTGGGCGTGCAGGTCGGCCCACGGGTCGCCGCGTTCGTCCAGTCGCTGGGGCACCGTGTGCACCGTGAACTGAGTGGGGTCCAACCCCTGCAGCTCATCCCAGGTGACCGGGGTGGAAACCGGTGCGCCAGGCAGCGGACGGGAACTGTATGCCGCGGCCAGGGTCCGATCCCGGCACGCCTGGTTGAAGTCGACGAAGACCTTGTCCCCACGCTCCTCCTTCCACCATGCGGTGGTGACCAGGCGCGGCATACGCCGCTGCAGTTCGCGCGCGATCCCGATGACCGCGTGGCGCACGACCAGGAACTCCCATTCCGGCCGGATCGCGGCGTGCACGTGCACTCCCCGGTTGCCGGTGGCTTTGACGAAGGGTCGCAGACCCACACCCATCATGACTTCGCGCAAGGCCAGCGCCACCTCGACGATGTCGGGGAAGGTCCGCCCCGGCTGTGGGTCCAGGTCGATCCGGATCTCGTCGGGGTGGTCGTTGTCCGCGGTGCGGACCGGCCACGGGTGGAAGGTGATGGTGTTCATCTGCACGGCCCACAGGGCGGTGGCGACCTCGTCGATGACGAGCTGCTCGTGTTGGCGTCCGGAAGGGTAGGTGCAGGTCGTGGTGCGCACCCAGGCGGGGGCACCCTTTGGCGGGTTCTTGGAGTAGAACTCCTCCCCCGTGATTCCGCTCGGGAAACGCTGCAACGTGACCGGTCGATCCGACACCGACCGCAGGAGGGCGGGGCCAACGGCCTGGAGGTAGGCCGCCAGATCGGCTTTGGTCGCCGCAGGACCGCCGTCTGTGCCGGGCCAGACGACACGGTCGGGGCTGCTGAGCCGCACCGTGCGCTCGACATCGCCCGGGCCCGGCACGGTCAGCATCATTGGCTTAGCCATGGTCGAACGCTACCGCCGAGTGGTCGCCTATGAGCATGACCGTCGGTTCGGACGTCGGTCGGGCGCCGGCCCGGCGTGGGTGACGAGGGCAGGGAAGATGCGTCGAGTCCCCAGTGTTATGGGGCATATGAGGGATAAGAATCGTGATGACTATGCCGTCTCCAAGTCCGACCACGAATGGCGTGAGCAGCTGAGCTCTGCGGAGTACGACGTGCTGCGCAAGGCAGGCACCGAGCGGCCCTTCGTCGGCGAGTACACCGACACCACCACCGACGGGGTCTACAACTGTCGAGCGTGCGGCTATGAGCTGTTCCGCAGTGAGACGAAGTTCGAGAGCCACTGCGGGTGGCCCTCCTTCTACTCCCCGTTGGCCCAGGATCGCGTCGAATACGTCAAGGACGGCTCGTTCGGACGCGCCCGCACCGAAGTGCGTTGCGCCAACTGCGGGTCGCACCTCGGCCACGTTTTCGAAGGCGAAGGCTACGAAACCCCGACCGACCAGCGGTATTGCATCAACTCGATCAGCATGACGCTCTCCCCTGCTGAGTAGTCCGCAGCGCGGGAGCTAGGGCGCGTTGAGGATGAAGTAGTCGATGCTCACCTTGGGTCCGGTGTAGAACGGCACCTCTTCCCGAACGTGCAACCTGGCGCGGGTATTGCGCAGGTCGCGCATCAGATCGACGATCCGGTGCAGTTCGTCCGCCTCGAAAGCCAAGATCCACTCGTAGTCGCCGAGGGCGAACGACGACAGGGTGTTGGCCCGGACGTCGCCGTAGTCTTTGGCGGCCATTCCGTGTTCCTTCAGCATGTCGCGGCGCTCCGTCTCCTCCATCAGGTACCACTCGTAGGAGCGGACGAAGGGATAGACGCATAGGTAGCCGCGCGACTCCTCGCCAGCGAGGAACGCCGGCACGTGGCCCTTGTTGAACTCGGCGGGGCGGTGCATCGCCACCTGCGACCAGACCGGATCCAGATGGGTGCCCAGCACGGTGCGTCGCAGCAGCTGGTATGCCTTCTGCAATCCCTCAACGGTCTCGGCGTGCCACCACACCATCAGGTCGGCGTCGGCCCGGAAGCCGGAGACGTCGTAGAAGCCGCGCGTCACCACGTTCATCCGGGCCAACGACTCGATGACGTGGCTGACTTGGCGGGCCATCGCGTCGCGGGACTGCCCATCCTCCTCGGAGTGACCAAGCGGTGTCGCACACCGGAACACCGAGTACATCGCGTAGCGGATGCCGCTGTTGATTTCCGCGACTTGGTCCTCGGAGGGCCTCGGGTGAGCGTCGTGGCTAGTCATGCCACCCATTGTGCGTGACAGACCTGTGCGGCCGCGGACCGGCCCGAAGCGATGCAGGCTGGTATGCCGACGCCCTCGTACGTGGCCCCGCACACGGCGAGGCCGGGCACCCGCGAGACCGCCGCCGTGATCGAGGCAACTCGCTCACGATGGCCCACTGCATACTGCGGCAGCGCTCCGCCCCAGCGTTGCACGTGCGCGTGCACCGGCGCCGGGACCGCCTGCCCCAGCATGGTGCTCAGGTCGGTGCGGACCGCGGTCACGAGTTCATCGTCCTCGCGCTGCAGGTCTGCCTCCTCCCGGTGTCGCCCCATCGAAGCGCGCACGAACACGAGGCCATCGCCGCCCGACTCGCCGCTTTCGCGGACCCAGTCCCACTTGTTGGCGCTGAAGGTCGAGGCTTTGACGCGCAGACCCTCCACCGGGGGCACCAACACGCCGGAACCGCTCAGGCTCGGCGCCGAGCTCGCGGGCAGCGCCAGGGTCACGATGGCCATCGAGGCCGTCTCGATCCCAGCGAGGTCGCGGGCCCCGGCCGGCGCGATCTGGCCGAGGAGTCGTGCTGTCGGGGCCGGCGGGGTGGCCAGGATCAGCCGATCGGTGGTCCACACCGTGGGGTCCGGTCGCGGCCCCGAGATGACGTCGAATCCGCCGCCGGACTCGACCGGGCGCCGGATGACCTCACGCGCCACCACCCCCGTACGAATGATCACGCCCCTACGACGCAACTCCTGAGCGAGGCCGTCGACCAGTCGATGGACACCTCCCCGCAGACCAGCGAAAACCGGGGGGCGCACGCTGTCGACCGGCAACGGCGTGGGTAGCGCCTCGCGAGCGGCCCGCAGAAGTGAGGTCCCATCGTGGTATGCCGGCAGCATGGCGGGCAGGGCCGCGCCCAGCGAGATCTCCCGCGCGTGACCCGCGTAGACCCCGCCGAGCAGCGGCTCGATCATCCGGTCAACGACGGCGTCGCCGAGGCGTGCGCTGACGAAGTCACCGACCGAGATGTCCTGTCCGGGTGCCCCACCGCTCCGCGGCTCCTGGCCCACCCGGACAATCTCGTGCGGCGTCAGCAGCGGACTCAGCGACTCGGGATCTCCGGGGATGCCCATCACCGTGCCTTGCGGCATACGGTGCAGCTTCCCGCGACTCCAGATCGACGCGTGGGTCGTCGAGGGGTGCACGACGTGATCGCGCAAACCGATCTCGTCGATGAGCTGCAGTGCTTCCGGGCGGCGGGCAAGCAGCGACTCGGCGCCGGTGTCCAGCGACACACCGGCGACAGGAGCCGAGGCGATTTTTCCACCCAGGCTGGGACTGCCCTCGAGCACGGTGACCCGGGCGTCGGGATCAGCCTGGCGCACGGCCCACGCCGCGCTCAGCCCGCTGATCCCGCCACCGATCACGAGATAGGCAGGACCCAACTACTCAAACCGCCTGATCGGCTCGCGCTCGGTCTCCGCCTCCGCATCGTTCATAGTGCGCACGGTTTCATCCTCGTGCACGGCTTCGGACGCGGGGGTCGAATACGTGCCTTCGCTGTAGTCGTAGTCGATCGGGTTCCCGTCCTCATCGTGCCGCTGATACCACGAGGTGTACTCCGTGGAGCCGGAGTCGAAGTCGGAGCCGGCCCCGCGTCCCTCTTCGGCGCGACCCACCTCGATCCCGAACTCGTCACCGTGGGTGCGCACGCCGGCCTGAACGGCCTCGTCCAAGGCCTGCTCGCTGTAGTGATGTCGAATCATCATCGGATCGGTCTTCAGATCCTTCGCGAACGCAAAGAGCATCATGAACAACACCAGCGCAAACGGAAGAGCCGAGACAATGACCAGGTTCTGCAGGCCATCGAGCGCTCTATCGCCGCCGATCAGCAGCATGACGATGGCGATCCCCGCGAGCATCACGCCCCAGAAGATGATCACGGGGGTGTCAGGAACGGCCTTGCCGCGCTGCGAGAGCATGCCCATGACCAGAGATCCGGAGTCGGCGCTGGTGATGAAGAAGACCGCCAACATGATCATCACCACCACGGAGGTGACGCCGCTGGCCGGCAAGGCATCCAACATCAGGAAGAGCATGTCTTGCGGTGACTCCGCGCCGCCGATGTCGGCGATGCCGTCGGACTGAAGCTTCATCGCCGTGCCGCCGGAGATCGCGAAGGCCAAGAAGCACACCAGGGTGGGCGCGAGCAGCACGACCGTGACGAATTCGCGCAGCGTGCGACCCCGGCTGATCCGGGCGATGAAGATGCCCACGAAGGGCGTCCAGGAGATCCACCACGCCCAGTAGAAGACGGTCCACGCGTTCACGAAGTCACCGGCTTCGGTGCCGCGCGAGGAGGACCGGCCCATCATCATCGGCAGATCACGGAGGTATTCGATCAGCGCCGAGGGGACGAAGTTGAGCAGGAACAGGGTCGGTCCACCGATGAAGATGAACAAGCCCAGCAAGACGGCCAGGACCATGTTGGTGTTCGACAGCCACTGGATCCCCTTGCCGATGCCACTCACGGCGGACGCGATGAAGGCCACCGTCAGCAGCACGATGATGCCGATGATCGCGATGTTGCCCAGCTTGCCGACGCCGCCCACGATCTCGACTCCGCGCCCGATCTGCAGCGCACCGATCCCGAGACTGACGGCGGTGCCGAACAGGGTGGCGATGATCGCGAAGATGTCGATGATCTTGCCTGCCGTGCCACGAGCATGCCTGGCGCCGAACAGCGGTTCCAGGATGCTGGACATCAACGGGACGCGACCCCGTCGGTAGGCGCCGTAGGCCACCGCTCCACCGACCAGGGCATACATCGCCCAGGCGTTCAAGCCCCAGTGATAGGTGGTCTGGGCCAAGGCGGTGTGCATGGCCTCCAGGGTCTCGGGTTCCACCGTGCCCGGAGGTGGGGTCAGGTAGTAGGTCATCGGCTCGTAGGAGCCGAAGAACAGCAGGCCGATGCCCATCCCGGCGCTGAACAGCATGGCCAGCCACGACGCCCGGGTGTATTCGGGCTTTTCGTCGTCCAACCCCAGCTTGATCTTGCCGAACCGGGAGAACCCGACGAGCAGCATGAAGACCACGGCCACGATGGCAAAGATGTTGAACAACCAGCCGACGTTGCTCACCACCCACGCCAGAGCGACGTCGGATGCGGAGGTGAGGCCCTCCGTGTTGCTGACACCCCAGGCAATGAAGGCGACGATGACCGCCGCAGTGACCCCGAAGACCACCTTGTCGGTGCCGTATCGCACCCGCTGGTCCTCGATCGACACCCCGGGCACGAGCGCCGGATGGATGCCGTGCGGGTAGTTGACCTCGCGGACCAGGTCCTTGGTCTTGCGACCTGCGGATGCGACCCGTTCGCGCTTCGACCCGTCGGGTCGCGCATCCCTCGGTCCTTCGGTATGCGTGGGCTCCTCTGGCATGGCTGACCTCACTGTCTTGATGCTCGGGCGGTTGCGACGAAGTGTCGACAACGGGTCAGCATAGCCCGAACATCCCCAAAATGTGTTTTATGTCACATCCTTCAGGGTGATGACACACCCTGCGATGCGTGGTGCACCAGCTCGACGACCCGGGTCAACACATCCGGATTCGTCTCGGGAAGCACCCCGTGGCCGAGGTTGAAAATGTGCCCGGGCGCAGCTTCGCCCTCGGCCAGGATGCGGCGCACCTCACGCTCGAGGGCCTCCCACGGGGCAAACAGCAACGCGGGGTCAAGATTGCCCTGCACCGCATAGGCGCCCCCGGTCCGCGCGACGGCTCCCGGCAGATCCATCCGATAGTCGACCCCGATCACGTCCGCCCCAGCGCCGGCCATGTCGGCGAGCAGCTCCGAGGTCCCCACGCCGAAGTGAATCCGGGGAACGCCGGCCTGTGCCAGCGAGGCGAGCACCGCGCGACTGTGCGGCTCCACGAACTCCAGGTAGTCCCGCCGAGACAGAAATCCCGCCCAGGAGTCGAAGAGTTGCACCGCGCTCGCACCCGCCGCCACCTGCACGGACAAGAACTGGGCCGAGATCTGCGCCAACCGCCCGCACAGGGCGTGCCAGAGGGTGGGATCCCCGTGCATCAGGGCCTTGGTTCGCTCGTGGTTCTTCGACGGCCCACCCTCGATGAGGTACGACGCCAAGGTGAACGGCGCGCCGGCGAATCCGATCAACGGTGTGCCGTCGAGGGCACTTACCACCTGACGCACCGAAGTGTCGATGTCCCTGACCATGTCGGGGTGCAGCTCAGGCAGCCGGTCGAGGTCGCTAGGCTGCGAGATCGGTTCGGCGACCACCGGGCCCACCCCGGGCACAATGTCGATGTCGACTCCGACCGCCTGAATCGGCACCACGATGTCGCTGAACAAGATCGCCGCGTCCACGCCGTGTCGGCGCACCGGTTGCAGGGTGATCTCGGTGACCAGATCGGGAGTGCGGCACGCGTCGAGCATGGCCACCCCCTGGCGCAGCGCGCGATATTCCGGAAGTGAGCGCCCCGCCTGGCGCATGAACCACACCGGCGTATGCGGGGTGGACAGCCCGCGAGCGGCCCGAGTGAGAGCACTGGCGGGTTCGGCAACAGCAGAAAGTGACACCGGCAGATCCTCGCATGCACGCCTGCACGCACTCTGCTGTGGTCCCTGGGGCCCGGCGTTTCGATCTGGCAGTTCGATCCGGCGTTTCGATCCGGCGTCTCGTGGCCGCGTGCGCCTACGCTGGCGAGGTGGTCAGCCGGATACCGGCCGGGCGTCCCCCGGCCCTCGACATCGACGCACCACGGGATGCCGCTGCGTTCGCAGTGGCCCTCGAGGCGCTGCGCACAGCCGCGATGCGCCCCGAGCTGCTGATCGAGGAGGTGCCCGCCCCGACGAGGCTGGCTCCCCATGCGGTGGCCCTGGCCGGTGAGGTCGTGCCGAGCCACGACCCCGAGGACGAGCCCATCGGACTGGGTCGCTTCGTGTTGCTGTTCGACCCCTCCAGCCCCGAACCGTGGGACGGGACCTGGCGAGCAGTGACCTACGCGAAGACCACCATGGAGCCGGAGGTCGGCGGAGATCCGATGGCCGGCGAGGTCGGCTGGTCCTGGCTGACCGAGGCCCTGCAGACCCGCGACCTGTCCTGGGGGGCCGAGGCGGGGACCGTGACCAGTGTCACCTCGATGAGCTTTGGCGCACTCGCCGAGCGGGAGGCCGCCGTGGAGTTGGAGATCCGCGCGTCCTGGACGCCGCACGTCCACGACATCGCCGATCTGCGCGGCCACGTGCAGGCCTGGGGTGACCTGTTGTGCACGATCGCCGGCTTGCCGCCGTTGCCTGAGGGTGTCGTCGCCTTGCCCGGGATCCGTCGTTAGAACCGTGAGCATCGATCCGGCGCACGAAACCGAGCCCGAGGTCTTCGACACCCTGGACGCTCCGGCCGAGGGGGTGCCCGACGTGGTGGACGACGCGGCGGGTCTGGCCGCCGTCATCGACGCCGTCGCTGCCGGCACGGGCCCCGTCGCGATCGATGCCGAACGGGCCTCAGGCTATCGATACGGCCAGGACGCCTATCTGGTGCAGCTGAGGCGCGAGGGCAGCGGAACGCATCTCATCGACCCCGTGGGCTGCCCCGACCTGTCCGGGTTGGACGCGGTGCTGGTCGACGTCGAGTGGGTGTTGCACGCCGCGACCCAAGACATCCCCTGCCTGGCCCAGTTGGGCATGCGCCCCCGCTTGCTCTTCGACACCGAGCTCGGGGCCAGGCTGGCCGGGCTGCCTCGTGCCGGGCTGTCCGCGGTGCTGGAGTACTACCTCGGTGTCACCCTGGCCAAAGAGCACTCGGCCGTGGACTGGTCGATCCGGCCGCTGCCCGCGCCGTGGCTGCTGTATGCCGCGTTGGACGTCGAGCTGCTGGTGCCGCTGCGGGACCGAATGGCCCGTGACCTGCGCGAACAAGGCAAGATGGACTGGGCCCAGCAGGAGTTCGACGCGCTGACCTCCTTCACCGGCCCGAGGGCCAAGATCGACCCCTGGCGCCGCGTGACTGGGACCAGCAAGTTGCGCAACCGGCGTGCGGTGGCCACCCTGGAGGCGCTGTGGACCGTCCGCGAGGAGATCGCCAAGGCTCGTGACGTCTCACCAGGGCGGATCGTGCCCGACTCGACGCTGCTGGACCTGGCGCTCAGGGCTCCCCGCGACCCCGCCCGGATGTCCAATCCTCGACCGGATAAGAGTCCTGCGCGCCAACGCCGAGCGCAGCAGGGCTTGCACCGCCATCAACGGGAGTGGTTGCAGGCGATCTCCCGAGCCGCGCAGACCCCGGAGGACGAGCTGCCCCAGCTGCGCCTACCCGCTCAGGGCCTGCCCCCGGCGCGAGCCTGGGCGGATCGCAACCCGGCGGCCGCAGCCCGCTTGAGCGCCGTCAAGCCGCTCATGCAGGAGCTGTCGCAGCGCCACGACATACCGGTGGAGAATCTGCTCACCCCCGAGGTGTTGCGGCAGGTCCTGTGGCAGCCTCCGCACCCCGTCGACACCCAGGCTCTCGAGACCGCTCTGGCCGACCACGGCGCACGTCCGTGGCAATGCGTCCTCGTTGCTCCCGTGATTGCTCAGGCCATCGCCGAGCCCCACGAAGGCGACGCTGCCGATCACGGTGTCGATCACGCTGCCGACGACACTGTTGACGAGACGAGCGACGGCACGCCGTGACACGCCCGAAATACGTGTTATCTCACATGTGATCTAGGCTTTGGGCTATGACTGAGCCTTATCTGTCCCGCATCGGCACGTTGATCCGCGACGCCCGTCGTCACAAGTCGCTGACCCAGTCGGAGCTGGCCGCACTGCTCGGCACCAGCCAGAGTGCCGTGGCCCGGATCGAGCAAGGCAAACAGAACTTGTCGCTGGAGATGTTGGCCCGGATCGGCGAGAGCCTGGACTCCGAGATCGTGTCCGTGGGCAGCGCCGTCCCGCAGAACCTTCGCATCCAAGGCGGCGTGAAACTCTCCGGCGCGATTGACGTGCGGACCTCGAAGAACGCGGCCGTAGCCCTACTCTGCGCCTCACTGCTCAACAAGGGCCGCACCACGTTGCGCAACCTGGCTCGGATCGAGGAGGTCAACCGGATCACCGAGGTGCTGACCAGCATCGGCTTCAAGATCCGCTGGCTGCCGGACAGCTCGGACCTGGAGATCGTGCCTCCGCCCACCATCGACCTGTCGAAGATGGATGAGACCGCGGCTCGCCGCACCCGGACCATCATCATGTTCCTCGGCCCGTTGATGCACGAGCTGGACCACTTCGAGCTGCCGTATGCCGGGGGTTGCGACCTGGGGACGCGCACCGTCGAGCCGCACTTGATCGCGCTGCGTCAGTTCGGCGTCGACGTCGTGGCCACCGAAGGGGCCTATCAGGCCACGATCGACAAGGACCGCTGGCCCCAACGGGCGATCGTGCTGACCGAGCGTGGCGACACCGTGACCGAGAACGTGCTCTTGGCGGCCGCTCGCTACACCGGGACGACGGTCATCCGCAACGCCTCGTCGAACTACATGGTCCAGGACCTGTGCGTCTTCTTGCAGCAGCTCGGTGTCCAGATCGACGGCCTGGGCACCACGACGTTGCACGTGCGTGGCGTCGAGCACATCGATCAGGACATCGAATACTCCCCCTCAGAAGACCCCATCGAGGCGATGAGCCTGCTGGCGGCCGCCGTGGTCACGGGCAGCGAGATCACCATCAACCGGGTGCCCATCGAGTTCATGGAGATCGAGCTGGCGGTCCTGGACACGATGGGTCTGCAGTACCAGCTCACCGACGAGTACGTGTCGGCGAACGGGCACACCCGACTAGTCGACCTCACGACCGTTGCCGGGCCGCTGAAGGCTCCGCTGGACAAGATCCACCCCCTGCCCTTCCCCGGCCTGAACATCGACAACCTGCCGTTCTTCGCCATCATCGCGGCGTGCGCGCACGGCTCGTCGATGATCCACGACTGGGTGTACGAAAATCGGGCGATCTATCTGACCGAGCTCACCACGCTCGGCGCCAAGGTGCACCTGATGGACCCGCACCGCGTGATGATCGAAGGGCCCACCAAGTGGCGGGCGGGCGAGATCATGTGCCCACCCGCGCTGCGCCCCGGGGTTGTCATCTTGCTGGCCATGCTCGCCGCGCCGGGCACCTCGGTGTTGCGCAACGTGTACGTGATCAACCGCGGTTACGAAGACCTGGCCGCCCGGCTGAACGCACTCGGCGCCGGCATCCAGACCTTCCGCGACATCTGAGAAGCCGGCCGTGGCGTTCACCTTCGAGCGCGACGACACCGGAGGCGTCACCGTGCATCTCGACGGCCACCCGCAGTCCTACGTCCATCCCGCGGACCCTGGCCTGCTGGCTTTCGAATACGTCCAGCACCTGGCCATCGCCATCGACGCGCTCGCCGAAGGGCCGCTCGCGGTGACGCACGTCGGTGGGGCCGGGCTGACCCTGCCGCGTTACGTGGAGCACACCCGACCGGGCTCTGCGCAGATCGTGCTGGAGCCCGACGCTGCCCTGACCGAAGCCGTCCGCCGGGAGATCCCCCTGCCGCGTCGTCACCGCATCCGCGTCCGGCCGGTCGACGGCGCCCACGGGGTGCTGGCGCTGCGGCCGGACAGTGCCGACCTGATCGTCGTCGATGCCTTCGCCGCTGGCCGGGTGCCCGGTGAGCTGACCGGCGCAACC
>JBASAZ010000025.1:0-1844 GCA_049650845.1 Ornithinimicrobium sp. | reverse complement strand
GACCGAGGACCGAGGCGAGGTAGTCGATCAGGAGGGCCAGCGAGGCCACCATCACCACCCCAGTGATCAGGATCGGGTCGCGGTTGAGTTGGATGCCTTGCACGATGAAGTACCCGAGTCCACCGGCGGCGTAGAAGGTGGCGAGCGAGGCCGTGCCGACGTTGATGATCAACGCGGTGCGGATCCCGGCGAGCATGACCGGAACGGCCAAGGGCAACTCCACCCGGACCAGGATTTGGCGTGGCGAGAGACCCATGCCACGTGCCGCTTTGATGACGTTCTCGTCCACCTGTTGCAAGCCCACCATGGTGTTGCGCAGGATGGGTAGGGCGGAGTACGCCACCAATCCGACGATGACGGAGTTGAAGCCGACCCCGAACCAGATGACGATGATGGTGATGAACCCGAACGACGGAATGGCTTGGCCGGCATTGCCGATCCCGAGGATGACAGGCGTCACCTTGCTGAACGCCGGGCGCGTGACCGCAATACCCGCCGGAATGGCAATCAAGACCACCAGCACGGTGGAGACGAAGGTCAAGGCAAGATGTTCGCGCAGACCTTGCCAGATTCTGTCCGCGGTGAGCGTTCGTTGCTCGATCGAGTCCAACTCGATGGAGTTCACCCACAAGTACGTCAGCAGCAGAGCCGCCGCAATGAAGACCGGCATCCCGATGAGGCCGACTTTGGCCCACATCTGGGCGCCACGACCATTGCCTGAGACGGAGGCTTCCGGGACGGTCGTGATGGTCATCAGGTGTTCTCCGGCTCGTAGTTCTTCTGTGCCAGATAGAACTGAGCGTTGTCGTCGCGCATGATGCGCACCGAGGACATGATGGTTTCCATATCGACGATGCCCTGATAGACACCGCCGCCGTCAACCACGATGGCGCAGCCGGCGTTGGAGATGATGAGCTCGTTGAGGGCATCGGACAGCGTGGCCTGGGGTTCTACGGTGGCCGCAGCGGGCAGTCCGGCTCGGCCCAGGGTGCCGCGTCCAGCCTCCCGCAGTGCCTGGGCGCCCACCCATCGCGCTGGCCGTCCGCGATCGTCGAGCAACAACATCGCCGACCACGGTGAGGCGTTGAGACGCTCGAGCAGGTTGACCGGGTCGCTGCCCAGTCCGCCAGTGGGTGCGTCGGTGGCCATTTCGATGTCGCGGATCCGGGTGAGGTTGAGTCGCTTCAGCGAGGCGCCGGTGCCGATGAAGTCGGAGACGTACTCGTCGGCCGGGTTGGTCAGCAGCTCCTCCGGGGACGCGAACTGGGCGATGTGCGACTGGTCCTTCAGGACCACGATCCGGTCGCCCATTTTGATCGCTTCGTCGATGTCGTGCGTCACGAAGACGACGGTTTTCTGGATCTGGTCCTGAAGCCGGAGGAACTCGTTCTGCAGACGGTCGCGGGTGATCGGGTCGATGGCCCCGAAGGGCTCATCCATCAACATCAGGGGTGGATCGGCGGCCATGGCGCGGGCCACTCCGACGCGCTGACGCTGACCACCGGACAGTTCCTTGGGGTACCGGCTGCGATAGACGTCCGGGTCCATGCCGACCAGACCCAGCAGCTCGTCGACGCGTGCGGCGACCTTGTCCTTTTTCCAACCGATGAGGCCCGGCACCGTGCCGATGTTCTCCGACAGGGTGCGGTGCGGGAAAAGGCCGGTCGTCTGGATGACGTAGCCGATCCTGCGACGCAGCTTGTCGGGGTCGGACTTGGTGACGTCCTCGCCTTCGAGGATGATCCGTCCCGAGCTGGGCTCGATGAGTCGGTTGATCAGCTCCATCGAGGTGGTCTTGCCACAGCCGGACGGGCCGACGAAGACCACGATCTCGCCGGTGGCGA
>JBASAZ010000024.1:0-15458 GCA_049650845.1 Ornithinimicrobium sp. | reverse complement strand
CCACCGCCCGCAGCGCCTCGTCGCAGGCCTCCACCGGGGACAGCTCCCCCGCCGCGTAGGCGTCCTGCAGCTGGGTCTGGGTCATCCAGCGCAGCTCGGAGTCGACCACCACGCCAACGTAGAATTCACTGTGTATGATTGTCAACAATTGCGCCAGCGGTCAGGATGGGTGGATGAGCACCGCCCCGGACACCTCGGCCCCGCCGAGCGCCCCCATCGGGTCGGTCGGGGTCGGCGTCATCGCGCCGTACGACTTCGCGCTGGACCGCGAGCTGTGGCGCTGGGTGCCTGAGGCCATCAACCTGCTGCTGACTCGCACCCCGCATCACGACCTGCCCGTCTCGGTCGCCATGGCCGAGGTGGTCAGCGACGCCCAGGCGATCACCACCTGTGCGCGGACCCTGATCGAGACCTCCCCCGACGTCGTCGCGTACGCCTGCACCTCGGGCTCCTTCGTGCGCGGGCTCTCCGGCGAGGCGGCTCTGTGCCGGGCCATCGAGGCTGCCGGTGTGCCCCGAGCGCTCACCACGAGCGGCGCCCTGTTGCAGGCGATCGCCGCCCTCGGCATCCGGCGCCTGGCCGTGGCCACACCGTACGACGACGCGGTGACCGACCGGTTGAGCGCCTTCCTGGCCGAGGCCGGGGTGCAGGTGGTCTCCTGCGCCGCCGCCGGGTTGACCGAGCGCATCTGGGCCCTGCCCTACCCGGAGGTGGCCCAGCTGTGGCGCAGCGCGCTGCCTGCCTCGGGTGCGGTGGGGGCCGACGCGGTGTTCATGTCGTGCACCAACGTGCCCACCCTGGACCTGGTGGAGCCGCTCGAGGCCGAGTTCGGCATACCCGTGCTCAGCGCCAACCAGGTCACGCTGTGGGCCGCGCTCGCCGCGGTCGGGTACGAGCTGGCCACCCCGGGCCAGGCCTTGGCCCGCGTCGCTGCTCCCGGCGGCCAGCCGCATGGTCACGGGTAGGCCGGAGGGAGGAGCCCCGACCTCGAACCAGGGCTAAGGCATACTATTGTCGACAATCGGGAGGAGAGGGTGAGTGATGACGGCCGTCGGTCTGCTCTACCCGGGTGAGTCCGCGGCCGATGACTACCGGCACGCCGAGCACATGCTCGCGGCCGAGCCGCAGGGCCCGGTCCGCTTCCCGATCGGGGTCACCAGCGTCGGCGAGGATGCCCACCGGGTCGACGCCCTGCTCGACCTGGGCTCCGCCGACCGCCTCGCACAGGGCGCCGATGAGCTGCTGAGTCGAGACGCGCGGGACCTCGGCGCGCGGGACCCGATCGGCGCCGTCGTCTGGGCGTGCACCTCCGGCAGCTTCGTGTTCGGCCTCGACGGGGCGCAGGAACAGGTGGCGCAGCTGGAGCGGCATACCGGGTTGCCTGCCTCATCCACCTCTTTGGCCTTCGTGCACGCAGTCCGCGACCTCGGCGTCGGCCGGGTCGCGGTCGCCGCGTCCTACCCCGACGACGTCGCCGCGTGCTTCACCGAGCTGCTCGGCCGCTGCGGCGTCACGGTGACCTCCATGACCAGCCACGGGATCGAGACCGCAGCCGAAGTGGGCACCCTGGGTCTGGACCAGGTGGCCGCGATGGTTCAGCGCACCGACCGCGATGGCGCCGAGGCCGTCCTGGTGCCGGACACGGCCATGCACACGCTCGCCGGACTCCAGCGTCTCGAGGACGAAGCCAGTATGCCGGTGCTCACCGCCAACCAGGTCACGGTCTGGGAGGGGCTGCGGCTTCTTGGCCGGCGCACCCACGCCCCCGGCCTGGGGTCACTCGCAGCCGAACGGGTGGCGCGGTGATCGACCTGCCGGACTCGCCCCGACTTACCCCAGTGGTCCAACAGTCGACACCGATGATCATTGCCGGGCAGGTCCGGGAGGCCATCGGCCGGGGAGAGTTCGCGCCCGGCGCCCAGCTGTACGAGTCCCACCTGGCCGAGCAGCTCGGAGTCAGCCGCGGGCCGCTGCGAGAAGGGCTGCAGCGGCTGACCCAAGAAGGGCTGCTGGTGGCGATCCGGCACCGCGGCCTGTTCGTGGTCGAGCTGACCCCGGCCAACGTGCGCGACATGTATCTGGCCCGGGAAGCCGTCGAGCGGTGCGCCGTGGTCGTGATCACGGATCGCTCGCCGGTCCCCTCCGCCGACGCCTTGGAGCCGGTGCTGGCCCAGATGCAGCGTGCCGCCGAGCGGGGAGACGCCCGCGAGATCGGGGAATGTGACATCGCCTTCCACGAGGTGTTGGTCGCCCAGTCCGGCAGTGAACGGCTGGTCCGGTTGCACGCCACCCAAGTGGTCGAGGCCCGCATCTGCATCCAGTCCTTGGGCAGCACGTCCGAGGACGAGATGGCCCGAGTGCGCGAGCATCGGGCCATCGCCGCCGCGATCCGAGCCGGCGACGGGGACCTGGCGGTGGAACTGCTGCAGCGCCATATGGCCGACGCCGTCGACGAACTACTGCAGCTCGCACCGCATCCGGACTAGATCCCCTTCGGCGGGCCTCACCCCATCGCGATCCCGATGTATTTGGTCTCCAGGAACTCCTCGATCCCCACTGAGCCCCCCTCGCGGCCGAGGCCGGACTCCTTCATCCCGCCGAACGGCGCGTACGGGTTGGACACCACACCCTGGTTCAGCCCCACCATCCCCGCTTCGATCCGCTCGGCCACCCGGATCGCGCGCCGCAGATCGTTGGTGAACACATAGGCCACCAGCCCGTATGGCGTGTCGTTGGCCGCCGCGACCACCTCGTCTTCGGTGTCGAACGGGGTCAGCGCGGCCACCGGACCGAAGATCTCCTCGCTGGTCATCTGCGCGTCGGGGCTGACCCCGGTGAGCACGGTAGGCGGGTAGAAGAACCCCTGCCCCCCGGGGCGGTGCCCGCCGGTCAGCACCTGGGCGCCGCGATCCACCGCGTCGGTCACCAGGGCGTCCACCTTGGCCTGGGCCGCGTCGTCGATCAGCGGCCCCACCTCGGTGCCTTCGTGCGTGCCGTCACCGACGGGGAGGGCGGCCATCCGCTCGGCCAGCGCGGCCCCGAAATCGTCGATCAGGGACGAGTGCACATAGATCCGGTTGGCGGAGGTGCACGCCTCGCCCATGTTGCGCATCTTGGCCTGCATACATCCGGCAACAGCCTCGGTGAGATCGGCATCCTCGAAGACCAGGAACGGCGCGTTGCCGCCGAGCTCCATCGACGTCCTCAGCACCGTGGCCGCGCACTGCTCGAGCAGGATCTTGCCGACCGCGGTCGAACCGGTGAAGGAGAGCTTGCGGGCGTCGCCGGAGCGGATCAGTGGCTCCATCACGTCGCCGGCGTTCGTCGTCGGGACGATGTTGACCACGCCGTCCGGCACACCCGCCTCCTTCAGGATCTGCCCCAGGGCCAGCATTGACAGCGGGGTTTGCTGCGCAGGCTTGAGCACGCTGGTGCACCCCGCGGCCAGGGCCGGACCGAGCTTGCGGGTGCCCATGGCCATCGGGAAGTTCCACGGGGTGATCAGCAGGCACGGGCCGACCGGCTGTTTAGTCACCAGGAAGCGTGCCCCGCCCTGCGGCGCCGCCTGGAACCCGCCGTCGATGCGCAGGGCCTCCCCCGCGAAGTGCCGGAAAAACTCGGCGGCGTAGGCGATCTCGCCCTTGGCCTGAGCCAGCGGCTTGCCCATCTCCAGGGTCATCAACAGGCCGAGCTCGTCCTGGCGCTCCATCAACAGCTCGAACGCGCGCATGAGTATGCCGTGTCGCTGCACGGCAGGGGTCGCCGCGAAGTCGGCCTGGGCAGCCATGGCGGCATCCAGGGCGCGGCGGCCATCGGCCGGGCTGGCGTCGGCGACCCCGCAGAGCACCTCGCCGGTGGCCGGGTTGAGCACGTCGAACGTGCCGCCTGAGTCGGCGTCGACGAACTCACCGTTGATGAACAGTTGGTTCGGGGTGCGCTGCACCACACCGTGGTGGCTGGTCGAATGAGCGTCCGCGGTCGGCATGGTCCTCATCACTTCCTGGTCGGTTGCATCCTGCTATCCGTGCGTGTTCGCGCTACGCTACGCTTTGCGTAGATTGTCGACAATATGACGATGAATCGCTACCGTAGGAGGCTGCCGTCATGGCTCAGTTGTCCCCCGTCCTCACCCAAGCCACCCCGGTCATTGCGGGCCACGGGAAGGGTGCGCTGCTCTTCGACGAGCAGGACCGGCGCTACCTGGACTTCACCGCCGGCATCGGCGTGACCAGCACCGGGCACTGCCACCCTCACGTGGTGCAGGCAGCCCAAGAGCAGGTCGGCCGGATGATCCATGCGCAGTACACGACGGTGTTGCATCGGCCCTTGCTCGACCTGGTGGACCGCCTCGGCGAGGTGCTCCCCACCGGTTTGGACCGTCTGTTCTTCGCCAACTCCGGCTCCGAAGCGGTCGAGGCGGCGCTGCGCCTGGTCCGCCAGGGCACCGGGCGTCCCAACGTGATCGTCTTTCACGGCGGCTTCCACGGTCGGACCGTGGCCGCAGCCTCGATGACCACGTCGGGCACCAAGTTCCGCGCGGGGTTCTCCCCGCTGATGGCTGGGGTGCAGATCAGCCCCTTCCCGGACCCGCATCACTACGGCTGGTCCCAGGAGCGGGCCACCGAGTTCGCGCTGGATCAGCTCGACTACCTCCTGGCGACGATCAGCGCCCCGGCCGACACGGCCGCATTCCTGATCGAGCCCATCCTGGGAGAAGGCGGCTACGTGCCGGCCAGCACCGAGTTCTTCGCCGGACTGCGCGAGCGGGCCGATCGACACGGCATACTCCTGATCCTGGATGAGGTGCAGGCCGGCTACGGGCGCACCGGGAAGTTCTGGGGGCACGACCACTTCCACGGGCGGCCCGATGTGCTGATCACCGCCAAAGGGCTCGCCTCGGGGTTCCCGTTGTCCGCGATCGCGGCGTCGGATGAGTTGATGTCCGCAGCATGGCCGGGCTCCCAGGGTGGGACCTACGGCGCCAACGCCGTGGCCTGTGCGGCGGCCCTGGCCACGCTCGACGTGATCCAGGACGAGGCACTCGTGGACAACGCCGCCGTCCGGGGCCAGCAGCTGCGGGCCGGACTGGAGCACAGCACGAGGCATCCCGGGGCCGACAACGTGCGCGGCCTCGGCCTGATGCAGGGCGTGGAGTTCCGCGACAGTCGCGGCAAGCCCGATGGTGCGAGCGCCAAGGCCGCCCAGCAGGCCGCCCATGAGCACGGCCTGCTGCTGCTGACCTGTGGTGCCTTCGGCCAGGTGGTGCGCTTCATTCCGGCGCTGGTCGTCGACGAGGCGTTGGTGAACGAAGCGCTGGCCATCTGGGACACCGTGCTGACCCAGATGGCCTAGCAGCCTCGCCTTAGTCCGCTGCGCTCGGCGAGGTCGCACTCGCGTCGCGACGCTGTGCCGTGTCGACCTGCCGCTGGTCTGGGACCTGCCGCTGGTCGCTCGAGGGACGATCGCCCAGGGGTTCCAGGAAGTCGTCCCCCTCAGCAAGCAGGGCTTTGAGCAGGGCGAACATCATCGCGAAGACCATGATGAAGATGGGCAGGCCGACCACCGTGATCACCTGTTGCAAGGCGAGCAGTCCCGTGTCGCCGCCCAGGACGATGAGCAGCGCGGCCAGCGAGCCCATCGAGACTCCCCAGAACACCCGCTGTCGGGCCGGGCTGTGCTCGGCGTCACCGGTGCACAAGATGTCGATCACCAAGGCTGCGGAGTCGGCTGAGGTGGCGAAGAACAGCGCGACGACCACGACTGCGATGCCCTGGACCACCGTGGTGGCTGGGAAGTTCTCGAAGAACTCGAACATCGCCAGCGGGATGCTCTCGGCCACGGCCGCGGAGATGCTGCCCCCGTCACCGCCGATGCCGTCGATCTCCATCGCGGACCAGCCGAAGATGGCAAACCACACCAGCGTGAACAGGGACGGCGCCACCAACACCCCGAGCACGAACTGGCGGATGGTCCGACCGCGGGAGATCCGGGCCAGGAAGAGACCCATGAACGGTGCCCAGGTCACGGTCCAAGCCCAGTAGAAGACGGTCCAGCCGCCCTGCCAACCCCAGCCGCCCTCGTCCGTGTAGCGAGCCATGGCGTCGTTCCAGAACGACAGCGGCACGATGTTAGTGGCGTAGATGCCGGCGCTTTCGATGATCTGGCGCAACAGGAAGACGGTCTCACCGGCGATCAGCACGAAGATCATCAAGCCGACGGCCATCCCGATGTTGAGGTTGGACAGGCGCTTGATGCCCTTGTCCAGTCCGGCCACGATGGAGCCGACCGCCGTAGCGGTCAGGACGGTGATGATGAGCACCTTGGGCCAGACCGAGTCGGGCCAGCCGAGCAGCTCGCTCAGACCGGCGTTGATCTGCGACGTGCCCAGGCCCAGGGAGACGGCCAGGCCGAACAAGGTGCCCAGCACAGCGAAGACATCGATCGTCTTGCCGATCGGGCCGTGGATGCGTTCCTTCAGGAACGGGTAGAACACCGAGCTCACCCGCATCGGCAGCTTGTAGCGGTAGATGAAGTAGGCGAAGGCCAGTCCGGGGAGGGTGAAGATCGCCCAGGTGTGCAGGGACAGGTGATAGAGCGAGAACGCCATGGCGTCCTCGGCGGCGGCGACGCTGTACGGCTCGACGTTGCGCGGCGGGTTGTCGAAGTGTGAGATCGGCTCGGCCACCCCCCAGAACATCAAGACCGTGCCGATGCCCCCGGCGAAGAGCATCGCAAACCAGGACACGCTGCTGTATGCCGGCCTGGAGTCGTTGCCGCCGAGCCGGATCGCCCCGTATTTGCTGAACGCGACCCAAATCAGGAAGACCAGCCAGCTGCTGACGCCGAGGATGAAGAACCAGCCGAGGTTCGTCACCACCCAGTCCCGCCCGGAGCCGAAGGCGTCCGCGATGGGCTCGGGAAAGAGCAACAGCAGGATCAAGATTGCGATCATCAGCCCCGCAGACCAGAAGAAGATCACCGGATCTGTGCGCAGGCCGAGACGTCGAGCCACGGTTTCCATCAGGTCAGCACCTCCACATTGGGTGGCTCCATCCGCAGACCATGCTCCGCGACAGGATCGGCGAACGACGAAGCCCTGACTTCTTAGGATTGTCCAATTGTCAACAAATGTCTACTGTTCGTAACGCCTCGCTCCGCCCGGTCCATCGGTGAGCTCGGTCCATCGCCAGCGGCCTGGAACGCGGCGGCAGCTGGCCGCACGGGCCCAGGATGGTCAGGACCGCACGCACGACCGGAGGACCCGCGCGGCATACTCGGTTGATGGATCCCGAGAAAGCCCTCACCAGCACCACATCATCGGACTTCCTGGCCTTCGAGTCGTTGCTCGAGGACGAGGACCGGGCGCTGCTTGCCCGGGTGCGGACCTTCATGACCAGCGCTGTCGAACCGGTGATCAACGACTACTGGGTGCGAGCGGAGTTCCCGCACGAGCTGGTCCCCGGCATGGCCGAGCTGGGCATCGCCGGCCTGCCCCACGACGCACCGGGCTGCCCCGGCCGCAGTGCCCTGCTCGACGGCATGGTGCACATGGAGATGGCCCGCACCGACGCCTCGATCGAGACGTTCATGGGGGTGCACGGCGGCCTGGCGATGGGCTCGATCGCGTTGTGCGGGTCCGAGGAGCAGAAGCAGCGCTGGCTGCCCGCGATGGCCCGGATGGAGCTGCTCGGGGCCTTCGGGCTGACCGAACCGGACGTGGGGTCGGGCATCGCCGGGGGGTTGGCCACCACCGCCCGCCGCGACGGTGACGAGTGGGTCCTCGAGGGTCAGAAGAAGTGGATCGGCAACGCCTCTTTCGCCGACCTCGTGATCATCTGGGCGCGCGACGTCGAGGACGAGCAGGTCAAGGGGTTCGTGGTCGAGAAGGACACCGAGGGCATGACGTTCGAGATCCAGCGGGACAAGATCGCCCTCCGGGCCGTGCTCAACGCAGAGATCGAGCTCACCGGCGTCCGTGTCCCGGAGGCCAACCGGTTGGCGCAGGCGAACTCGTTCAAGGACACCGCCAAGGTCCTTAAGGTCACCCGGATGGGAGTGGCGTGGGCAGCCACCGGCTGTGGGCGCGGAGCCTACGAGCACGCCCTGGCCTACACCCAGACTCGTGAGCAGTTCGGGCGGCCGATCGCCGGCTTCCAGATGGTGCAGGACCTGCTGGTCAAGATGCTGGCCAACGTGACGTCCTCCACCGCACTGTGCGTGCGCGTCTCCCAGTTGCAGGACGCCGGCCTGCTCCGCGACGAGCACGCGTCGTTGGCCAAGGCCTTCACCACGGCTCGGATGCGCGAAACCGTCGGCTGGGCCCGCGAAGTGCTCGGCGGCAATGGGATCCTGCTGGAGCACCACGTCGGACGCTTCGTGGCCGACGCCGAGGCCATCTACTCCTACGAGGGCACCCGCGAGATCAACACCCTGATCGTCGGCCGGGCCATCACCGGCACCGGCGCGTTCGTCTGAGCAGCCCATGGCGGCACCTCGTCCCGAGCGGGAGAGGGCGACCGCCATGGTGAGGCGCGAGGGCAGCCGCGTCGGCCGTCAGGACTTCTTGGCCGCGGCCTTCTTCGCCGGCGCGCGCTTCTTCGGCGCGGCCTTCTTGGTGGTCTTCTTGGCCGTCCGCTTGCGGGTGGTCGGGCCCTTGGCCCGCTTGTCGGCGAGCAGCTCGAACCCACGCTCGGCCGTGATC
The DNA here is from genome assembly GCA_049650845.1 of Ornithinimicrobium sp. Lineage (GTDB taxonomy): Bacteria > Actinomycetota > Actinomycetes > Actinomycetales > Dermatophilaceae > Ornithinicoccus. The sequence continues at coordinate 6,757 of JBASAZ010000024.1, read as the reverse complement.
GTCTCGGGGTCGTCGTCCTTGCGCAGCGTCGCATTGGTCTCGCCATCGGTGACGTAGGCACCGAACCGGCCTTCCTTGACCACCACCGGCTTCTCGCTCACCGGGTCGTTGCCCAGCTCCTTCAGCGGCGGGGCGGCGGCGCGGCCGCGCTGCTTGGGCTGGGCGTAGATCGCCAGCGACTCGTCCAGCGTGATCGAGAAGAGCTGGTCTTCGCTGGTCAGCGACCGGGAGTCGGTCCCCTTCTTCAGGTAGGGCCCGTAGCGACCGTTCTGCGCGGTGATCGCATCGCCGGACTCGGGGTCGGTTCCGACCACGCGGGGCAGACTCAGCAACTTCAGCGCCGTGTCCAGCTCGATCGTCGACAGGTCCATGTCCTTGAACAGGCTCGCCGTGCGCGGCTTGACCTTGGCGGCCTTCTTCGTCGGCTTCTTCGGCCCGCCTCCGCCGTTGCCGTTCGCAGCCGTGGCCGCACCCGCATCGTCGTCCGGGTCCGGAATGACCTCGGTGACGTAGGGGCCATACCGGCCCGCCTTGGCCACGATGTCGCGCCCGTTGTCCGGGTCCTGACCGAGAACCCGGCCATCGTCGGCCGCCGTCTCCAACAGCTCACGGCCCTTCTCCGGGGTCATCTCATCCGGAGCGATGTCGTCGGTGATGCTGGCCCGCTTGGGCTCGCCCTCGTTGTTGGTGTCCTCGACGTAGGGCCCGTAACGCCCCACGCGCACCACGATGCCCTCGCCGATCTCGATGGTCGAGACACCACGGGCGTCGATCTCCCCGAGATCTTCGACCAGCGCGCGCAGGCCCTCGCTGTCCTTGGCCTTATCGCCGAAATAGAACTTCTGCAGCCAGTCCACCCGTTGCTCGTCGCCGCTGGCGATCCGGTCCAGGTCCTCCTCCATCGAGGCGGTGAAGTCGTAGTCGACCAAGCGGGAGAAGTGCAGCTCGAGCAGCCTGGTCACGGCAAAGGCCAGCCAGGTCGGGATCAGCGCCGATCCCCGGGTCCGCACGTAGCCGCGGTCCTGGATGGTGCCGACCGTGGCGGCATACGTCGAGGGCCGTCCGATCCCCTTCTCCTCCAGCGCCTTCACCAAGGTGGCCTCGGTGTATCGCGCGGGCGGGTTCGTCTGGTGGCCCTGAGCCTCGGCACGCAGCGTGTCGAGGTCGACCCCTTCGGACAGTTTCGGCAGGCGGCGCTCGGTAATGGTCGTTGCGTCGCTTCTGTCATGCCGGTCTTCGTCGCGTCCTTCTTCGTATGCCGCCAGGAACCCGCGGAAGGTGATGACCGTGCCGCTGGCGGAGAACTCGGCGTCGCGCACCGTGTGGCCGGCCGCGCCGACCCCCTCGGGCAGGGCCGCACCGAGCTTGACGCTGGCGGTCGACCCGCGCGCATCGGCCATCTGCGAGGCCACGGTGCGCTTCCAGATCAGCTCGTACAACGCGTACTCCTGGCCGCGTAGCTCCCCGGCTACCTGGGCGGGGGTGCGGAAGGAGTCGCCCGCGGGGCGGATGGCCTCGTGGGCCTCCTGGGCGTTCTTGGACTTCTTCCCGTAGACCCGTGGGGCCTCGGGCACGTACTCGGCGCCGTAGAGGTCACGAGCCTGCGAGCGGGCCGCGCTGATCGCCGACCCCGACAGGGTGGTCGAGTCGGTCCGCATGTAGGTGATGTAGCCGTTTTCGTAGAGCCGCTGGGCGGTGCGCATGGCGCTCTGACTGTTCAGGCGCAGTTTGCGGCTGGCCTCCTGCTGCAGCGTCGAGGTCGTGAAGGGGGCTGAGGGCCGACGGGTGTAGGGCTTCTCCGAGACCTCCCGCACCACCACTTGGGCCTGCGACATGGCCTCCGCGATGGCGGTGGCCAGGGCGGCGTCGAGGTGACGTGCGCCCTGGGTCTTCAGCTCTCCGAGGTCGTTGAAGTCCCGTCCGCTGGCGACCTTGGCACCGTCGACCCCGGTCAGCTTGGCATGGAAAGAATCGGAGGCTTGTCCGCGGCCTTTCGACGGAGCGAACTCGCCCTCGACGTCCCAGTAGGACGCGGACCGGAACGCCATCCGCTCGCGCTCGCGCTCCACCACCATCCTGGTCGCCACCGACTGCACCCGCCCGGCCGAGAGTCCCTGCTTCACCTTGCGCCACAGGACGGGCGACACCTCATACCCGTAGAGCCGGTCCAACACCCGGCGGGTCTCCTGCGCGTCGACCATCTGGATATCGACGTCGCGGGTCTCGTTCACCGCTCGCTGGATGGCCTCCTTGGTGATCTCGTGAAAGACCATCCGTTTGACCGGGACCTTGGGCTTGAGCACTTCGAGCAGGTGCCAGGCGATCGCCTCGCCTTCCCGGTCCTCATCGGTGGCCAGCAGCAGTTCGTCGGCGTTCTTCAGGGCCCGTTTGAGCTCGGCGACCTTCTTCTTCTTGTCGCCGTCGACCACGTAGTAGGGGTCGAAACCCTCGTCGACGTTGATGGCGAAGCGGCCGTAGGGGCCCTTCTTCATCTCCGGCGGCAGCTCGCTGGGGTTGGGCAGGTCGCGGATGTGTCCGACGCTGGCATCGACCTGATAGTCCTTGCCGAGGAACTCACCGATCTTCTTGGCCTTGGCCGGTGACTCGACGATGACGAGTGTGGTTGCCACGGGTTGACTCCTTGCTGTAGCCCTCGTGCCGCGGATTCGTCGCGACTCCGACGGGGACTCCGGGCACACCGTAGCCGACGCGGCGTAGTGCTCGCCGATCGGAGCGGAATACCGGTGGCACCGGACGGACTTTCCTTCACTATGAACTCCACCGATTCTCGCCCCGCCGCCGAATCCATCGATAGCGGCCACTATCCCGGCTCGCCGGTGGAGCGCAACCACGTTGCGCCGGTTGCCCGTCGGATGCGCGCGACCTTCGACGGCGTGACCGTGGTGGACACCACACAGGCGCTCTACGTGTGGGAGCACCCCCACTATCCGCAGTTCTACATCCCGGCGGCCGACGTCGACACCTCGGTCCTGGTCGACGGCGCCGACCAGGAGAAGACCGCGCAGGGTATGTCGAGTGTCCAGTCCCTGGTCCACGGCGAGCGCCGCGTGGACCGAGCCGGGCGACTGCTGGGCGAGGCCGCGATCGAGGGCCTCGAGGCGACATACCGTTTCGAGTGGGACGCCATGGACGCGTGGTTCGAAGAGGACGAACAGGTGTTTGTGCATCCGCGCAGTCCGTACGTGCGGGTCGATGCGCTGCGGTCCTCCCGACGGGTCCGGATCGAGAAGGACGGGGTGGTCCTGGCGGACTCGACCTCACCGGTGGTGTTGCTGGAGACCGGGCTGCCCGCGCGGTTCTACCTGCCGCGCACGGACCTGGCCTGGGAGCACCTGGTCCCGGTCGACACCCAGACGAAATGTCCCTATAAGGGGATCACCACGGGATATTGGTCGGTGAGCGTCAACGGCACGTCGTATGCCGACCTGGCATGGTCCTACGACTTCCCCGTTCGCGAGTGCGCGCCGATCGCGGGGTTGGTCTGCTTCTACAACGAGAAGGTCGACGTGTTCATCGACGGTGTCCGCGAGGTCTGAGGACCCCCTCGGGGTGGCTACCGGCCGCGGCTAGACCGCCTCGACCGGGGCCGCGAACTGGGAGCGATACAGCGCAGCGTAGGCGCCGTCCTCCTCGAGCAGCTCCTCGTGCGTGCCCTGCTCGACGATCCGCCCGGCCTCCATCACCAGGATGACGTCGGCGTCGCGGATGGTCGAGAGCCGGTGTGCGATCACGAACGATGTCCGCTCGGCCCGCAACGCCGCCATGGCGTGCTGCAGCAGGACCTCGGTGCGGGTGTCCACCGAGGACGTCGCCTCGTCCAGGATCAGCAGCGCCGGATCGGTCAAGAAGGCCCGCGCGATGGTGATCAGCTGACGCTCCCCGGCCGACACGCTGCCGCCCTCGGCGTCCAGCACGGTGTCGTAGCCCTCAGGCAGGGAGTGCACGAACCGGTCGACGTAGGTCGCCCGCGCGGCCTGCAGCATCTCCTCCTCGCTGGCTTCGGGTCGGCCGTAGGTGATGTTGTCCCGGATCGTGCCATTGAAAAGCCAGGCGTCCTGCAAGACCATGCCCACGCGCGAGCGCAGATCATGGCGGGTGAGGTCGGTGATGTCGATGCCGTCGAGGGTGATCCGGCCGGAGTTCAGCTCATAGAACCGCATCAACAGGTTGACCAGCGTGGTCTTGCCTGCGCCGGTCGGGCCCACGATGGCCACGGTCTGACCGGGCTCGACGCGCAGGTCGAGGCCGGTGATCAGCGACTGCCCGGGGTCGTAGGAGAACGACACGTCCTCAAAGGCGACTTGTCCGCGTGCGGCGCCGAGCACGGCCGGGCTGGCGGCCTCGACGTCTTGCTCCGGGGCGTCCAAGACCTCGAAGACCCGCTCGGCCGACGCCACCCCCGACTGCATCAGGTTGGCCATGGAGGCCACCTGGGTCAGCGGCTGGGTGAACTGACGCGAATACTGGATGAACGCTTGCACGTCGCCCAGGCTCATCGACCCGCTGGCCACCCGCAGCCCGCCGAGCACCGCGATGACGACGTAGTTCAGGTTCCCGATGAACATCATCGTGGGCTGAATCAACCCGGACACGAACTGCGCCCCGAACGTGGCCCCGTACAGCTTGTCGTTGGCCGTGTTGAAGGACGTCCGGGACTCGCGCTGGCGACCGAAGACCTGAATGAGCTCGTGCCCGGTGAACGACTCCTCGACGATGCCGTTGACCTCGCCGGTGTGCTTCCACTGCCGGATGAACAGGCCTTGGGCGCGCTTGCCGATGAACGCCGTGACTCCAATGGCGACCGGGATCGTGATCAGCGCCACCAGTGCCAGCACCGGCGAGACGACGAACATCATGGCAACCATGGCGACCACCGTGAGCAGTGACGTCAACAGCTGGCTGAGCGTCTGTTGCAAGCTCTGGGCGACGTTGTCGATGTCGTTGGTGACCCGGCTGAGGACCTCGCCTCGCGGCTGAGCGTCGAAGTAGGGCAGCGGGAGACGGTTCAGCTTCTCTTCGACCTGACGCCGAAGGGAGAAGACGCCCCGGTTCACCACGACGACCAACAGCCTGCCTTGCGCCCAGGAGAGCAGGGCCGCCACGACATACAGCGCCAACGCGAACAGCAGCACGCTGGCCACGGCGTCGAAGTCGATGCCCTGACCCGGGACGACGTTGTCCATCGCGGCGAGAATGTCCGCCACCGTGTCCTCCCCCTGCTCACGCAGCCCGGCGACGGCCTGGTCCTGGGTCGTGCCCGGGGACAGCCGTGCGCTGAACACCCCCGCGAAGACGAGGTCGGTCGCTCGCGCGAGCACCAGCGGGCCTACTGCGGTGAGCATCACACTCAGCGTCGTCATGGCCAGCACCGCGGCGAGCGCCATCCGATCAGGTCGTAGCAGTCCCAGCAACCTCATCGCCGATCCCCAGAAGTTCATCGGCTTCTCGACCGGAGCACCGATCGCCGCACCCGGGCCGTGCCGGCGAACCGGCGGCCCGCGCCGTGCCTCGGCTGCCTTCTCCTCCGCTGACTTCACGCCTTCGCTCATCTCACACCACCTCCGCGCTCAGCTGTGACGCCACAATTTCTTGGTATGTCGTGGAGTCGTCCAGCAGCTCTTCGTGCGTCCCGCGGCCGACGACCTGCCCGTCCTCGAGCACGATGATCTGATCGGCGCGAGTGATGGTCGACACTCGCTGAGCCACCACCAACACCGTCGACGTTGCCGTCATCGACCCGAGGGCTGATCGCAAGCGGGCGTCGGTGGCCACGTCGAGCGCCGAGAACGAGTCGTCGAAGACGTAGACCTGCGGCCGTTTGACCAGCGCCCGGGCGATCGCCAGCCGTTGGCGTTGACCGCCGGAGACGGTGGTGCCGCCTTGCGCGACCGGAGCGTCCAGACCATGCGACATCTCGGCCACGAAGTCGTCGGCTTGGGCTATCCGCAGTGCGTCCCACAGCTGATCGTCGGTGGCCTCCGGGTTGCCGTATCGCAGGTTGGAGGCCACCGTCCCGGAGAACAGGTAGGGCTTCTGCGGCACGATCCCGGCGCTGGACCACAGGTCCTCCAGCGAGGCGTCGCGGACGTCCACCCCGTTGATCAGCACGGCCCCGCCGGTGACGTCATACAGCCGGGTGACCAGCGAGATGGCCGTGGTCTTGCCCGATCCGGTCGACCCGATGATGGCGGTCATCTGGCCGGGTCGGGCGGTGAACGACACGTTCTTGAGCACCGGCGCTTGGGCTCCTGGGTAGTGGAAGGTCACGTCCGCGAACTCGATGGTGACCGGGCCCTTGGGGATGGGCGAGGGATCACGCGCGTCGACCACCGTGGTCTGCGTGGACAGCACCTCCATGATCCGACCCGCAGAGACCGAGGCCCGCGGGATCATCGTGGCCATGAAGGTCGCCATCATCACCGACATCAACACGAACAGCAGGTAGGCCATGAAGGCGATCAGCGACCCGATCTGCATTTGCCCGTTCTCGATGCGCTGAGCCCCGAACCACAGCGCCGCCACACTCGACCCGTTCAGGACCAGCGTGACGATCGGAAAGACCATCGCCATGAGCTTGCCCACCGACAGGGCCGCCCCCGTGTACTGCGTGTTCGCGTCGCTGAACCGAGCTTCCTCCTGATCTTCACGGACGAATGCGCGCACCACCCGAACCCCGGTGATCTGCTCGCGCAGCACCCGGTTGACCAGGTCCACGCACCGCTGCATGATCCCGAAC
>JBASAZ010000023.1:0-26924 GCA_049650845.1 Ornithinimicrobium sp. | reverse complement strand
GCGGATCACCGCACACGACGTGGCCTAGTGGCTCGGACGGGGAGAATCGCCGGGCTTCACGTCGGTGCCGGCTGAGTCGGCCGACTTGGTCGTCTGCGTTTTCCTCGGTCGCTGCAGCCGGTCCTCGTCCTCGTCCGAGATCGCCGTGGGTGCTGGCCCCTCAGCGAAGATCGGGCCTTCGGCATCGTCGGTCCGTCCGATGATGTTGAAGATGATGTTGAGCAGGACGGCGGTGATGGCGGCCGCGGTGATCCCGGAGTCGAAGATGACGATGAACCAGCTGGGGAACGCTTCGTAGAACTCGGGGACCGAAATCGGGATGATGCCCATGCCGAGCGCCAGGGCCACGATGACGATGTTGGCGTTTCCGTCGTAGTCGACGTGCGCCAGCGTGCGGATACCGCTCGCGGCGACTGTTCCGAACAGCGCCAGACCGGCACCACCGAGCACGGGCAGCGGCACGAGCGCGATGAAGGCCCCGAGGATGGGGAACAGGCCGAGCAGCACCAGGATGACCCCGCCCATCGCCACCACGAAGCGACTCTTGATGCCGGTGATGGCCACCAGCCCGACGTTCTGCGCGAAGGCGCTCACCGAGAAGCCGTTGAAGGCGCCCGCGAAGGTGGTGGCGAGCATGTCGGCGCGCAGACCGTTGGTGACCGTCTGACGATCGGCCGGCTTGTCGATGACCTCACCGATGGCCAGGATGTCGGCGGTGGTCTCCGTCATGATGACGAGCATCACGATGAACATGGAAATGATCGCTCCGACGGCGAACGTCGGCATACCGAAGTGGAACGGGGTGGTCAGCTGGAAGGGCGAGGCATCCGAGATCCGGCTGAAGTCGGTCAGACCGAACGGGATGGCCACCAGCGTGCCGAGCACCAGACCGAGCAGGATCGCTACCCGACTGAGGAATCCGGGCAGGAAACGATAGATCAGCACGATGATCAACACCGTCGCGGCCGCGAGGCCGATATTCTTCGGCGCTCCGAAGTCTTCACTCCCGGCGCCACCCGCACCCCAGCGGATCGCCACGGGCAGCAGCGAGACGCCGATGACGGTGATCACGGTGCCGGTCACCACCTCAGGGAAGAACCGCAGAAGCGACGTGAATACTGGGGCGAGCAAGAAGGCCAGAAACCCGGCCACGATGAGTGCTCCGAAGACGGCGACGAGCCCCTCCCGGCCTCCTTCAGCGGTGCCGACTGCGAGGATCGTGGAGACGGCCGCGAACGATGTCCCTTGCACGATGGGTTGGCGGGCGCCAATCTTCCAGACCCCGATGGTCTGCAATATCGTGGCCAGACCCGAGATGAAGAGACCCGCGGAGACCAGGTACGTGATGTCGGGTCCGTCGAGTCCGAGTGCGCTTCCGACGATCAGCGGCACGGCCACGACGCCTGCGTACATGCTCAGCACGTGCTGCAGACCGTAGAGGGCCATCTGTGGGACGGGCAGCACTTCGTCCACAGGGTGCTTCTCGGTAGTGGTTGCGCTCGCAGCCATGGTGAGGACCTCCATTGGTCTCGACGTGGTTTCCGCTTGACGGAAGAATCATTCCGCTGATTGGAAGATACTCGCGTCGGTATCGGACGCGCAAGGCACCAATCTGTGACTCCCGTCACAGCCCCGTCGACATACCGGCTCTCTCGAGCACGGCTTTGCGGCCACTGCGAACGATCGGTTGTCGAAACCGACAGAGCAGCGGCGACACCATCGGGAACAGAGCAACGGCCCCGCCCACCGAAGTGGACGGGGCCGTTGCGCCTTCCTACAGCACACTGCGACTCAGGTGTCGCTCGTTCAGTTGCCCGTGAGCTTCTCCCGTAGCGCGGCCAAGGCCTCGTCAGAGGCCAAGGTGCCGCTGGTGTCGGCCTCGGGAGCAGACGGAGTCACTTCCGGGCTACTCGAGGTGGCAGGAGCAGCCGAGTCCGAGGAGTAGGACGTCGACGGCGAACTGGACGAGGAGCCGGACGACGCGGGTGCGTTCTCCTCAGCCTCGGCCGCAGCCTCAACCACGGCCTGGTGAGCCTCGAAGCGAGCGTGCGCGTCGGCATACTCTTGCTCCCACTTCTCCCGCTGTGCCTCGAAGCCTTCGAGCCACTCCTGCTTCTCGGAGTCGAACCCCTCGGGGTACTTGTAGTTGCCCTCGTCGTCGTACTCCGCTGCCATGCCGTAGAGCGTGGGGTCGAAGTCCTGAGTCACCGCCTCGTTCGCCTGCTTCAGCGACAGCGAGATGCGGCGGCGCTCCAAGTCGATGTCGATGACCTTGACGAAGATGTCTGCGCCGACCTGCACAACCTGCTCGGGCAGCTCGACGTGGCGCTCGGCGAGCTCCGAGATGTGCACCAAGCCCTCGATGCCGTCCTCGACCCGGACGAACGCGCCGAAGGGCACCAGCTTGGTGACCTTTCCGGGCACGATCTGACCGATGGCGTGCGTCCGCGCGAAGTGCTGCCACGGGTCTTCCTGCGTGGCCTTCAACGACAACGAGACCCGCTCGCGGTCCATATCGACGTCGAGCACCTCGACGGTGACCTCATCGCCCACCTCAACGACTTCGCCGGGGTGGTCGATGTGCTTCCAGGACAGCTCGCTGACGTGAACCAAGCCGTCGACGCCGCCACCGAGGTCCACGAAGGAACCGAAGTTGACGATGCTGGAGACGACACCGGAGCGCACCTGCCCCTTCTGAAGTTCCTTCAGGAAGGTTGTGCGGACCTCGGACTGCGTCTGTTCCAACCAGGCGCGACGCGACAGGACGACGTTGTTGCGGTTCTTGTCCAGCTCGATGATCTTGGCTTCGATCGCCTTGCCGACGTACGGCTGAAGGTCGCGGACCCGGCGCATTTCGACCAGGGAGGCCGGCAGGAAGCCGCGCAACCCGATGTCCAGGATCAGGCCGCCCTTGACGACCTCGATGACCGTGCCGGTCACCACGCCGTCTTCTTCCTTGACCTTCTCGATGGACCCCCACGCCCGCTCATACTGAGCGCGCTTCTTCGACAAGATCAAGCGCCCCTCTTTGTCCTCCTTCTGCAGGACGAGGGCTTCGACAGCGTCGCCGACCGAGACAACCTCAGACGGGTCGATATCGTGCTTGATAGCCAACTCACGCGAGGGAATGACGCCCTCGGTCTTGTAGCCGATATCGAGCAGGACCTCGTCCCGATCGACCTTGACGATGACACCTTCGACGATGTCACCGTCGTTGAAATTCTTGATCGTCGCGTCGATAGCCGCGAGCAATTCCTCCTCAGATCCGATGTCGTTGACAGCGATCTGAGTGGGGGCCTTCTCGGCCGTAGTTGCAGTCATGTAGTAGGGACTCCGATGGTGGACATGGCTTGGAATCGGCTACACGGCTGGTCGGTATGCTGCACATCACCAAGCGGCCGCTCGCCGTCCGAATGGACAGGGTTGTGCACGAGCAGCTATTCACCTCGCGCGGGAGTCAGCGTACTCATAGGGTTTGACCAGGTCAATCCAGTGCTGCCCCTCGTCCCCACCGGTGGGGACGCGCAACGGCCGCCGTGAACCTAGTGCGTGGCGGCATGCCAGGTCGGTCCGGCGCCGATACTGACGTCGAGCGGAACGGCCAGATCCGCGGCTGCCGCCATCTCAGCGCGCACTAACCCCTCGACCTGCGCACGTTCGCCGGCCGCCACTTCGAGCACCAGCTCGTCGTGGACCTGCAGAAGCATGCGGGACTGAGCGCCCTGCTCGCGGAGGGCCCGATCCACTCCCAGCATGGCGACCTTGATGATGTCGGCGGCCGACCCCTGAATGGGCGCGTTCAGCGCCATGCGTTCGGCGATCTCGCGACGCTGCCGGTTGTCCGAGTTCAAGTCCGGTAGGTAGCGTCGCCGCCCGAAGATCGTCTCGGTGAATCCCGTGCTCCGGGCTTCGGCGACCACGTCACGCAGATAGTCGCGCACGCCCCCGAATCGCTCGAAGTACTCCTCCATCAGCGCCCTGGCCTCTTCGGTGGAGACGCCCAACTGTTTGGAGAGTCCGAAGGCAGACAATCCATAGGCCAGGCCGTAGCTCATCGCCTTGACCTTGGAGCGCATCGCTGCACTGACGTCGGCCGGCTCGACCGAGAACACCCGGGAGCCCACGAAGCGGTGCAGGTCCTCCCCCGAGCGGAACGCCTCGATCAGTCCGTCGTCGGTGGACAGGTGGGCCATGATCCGCATTTCGATCTGGCTGTAGTCCGCTGACAACAGGGTTTCGTAACCGTCCCCGACGACGAAAATGGTGCGGATGCGCCGCCCCTCCTCGGTGCGGATCGGGATGTTCTGCAGGTTGGGGTCGGTCGAGCTCAGCCGTCCGGTGGCCGCGATGGTCTGCTGGTAGGTCGTGTGGATCCGGCCATCGTCCGCGATCGATCGCAGCAGCCCGGTCGCCGTCACTCGCAACCGGGTGACGTCGCGGTGGCGCAGCAGGGCCTCCAAGAACGGGTGATCCGTCTGTGCGAAGAGCCCCGCCAGCGCGTCGGCGTCCGTGGTGTAGCCCGTCTTGGTGCGCCGCGTCTTCGGCAGCTCGAGCCGCTCGAAGAGCACGGCCTGGAGCTGCTTGGGCGACCCGAGGTTCACCGTGTTGTCGTCAATGGCGTTCCAGGCATCCTGCTGGGCTCCGGCCATAGCGGCCGCGAACTCGTCGTCGAGAGCCTGCAGGCCTTCGCGATCCACGGCTATGCCGACGTGCTCCATCGTGGCGAGCACCTGGATCAGCGGCAGCTCCATCTCACGCAACAGCCCTTCGCCTTGGACGTCTGCCAGCTCGGCGTCCAGGGCCAGCGACAGGTCGTGGATCGCTCGGGCCGCGACCATCGCCGACTGGCCGACCTGGCCATCCAGATCCTCCTCGCCGCTCAGGTCCAGCTCCAACTGCGGCGGCGCGGCCGCTGGCTCGTCGGCGCGCAGCTCGCGGTGCAAATAGCGCAACACCAGGTCGGCAAGGTCGTAGGAGCGCTGGTCCGGCCGCACCAGGTATGCCGCCAGCCCCGTGTCGTGGACCACGCCCTTGATCGGCATGCCTCGGGCGGTGAGGGCATGCACGAGTGCCTTGTCATCGTGAACGACCTTGGGTCGGTCCGCGTCGGCCAACCAGTCAGCCAAGGCGACCTCGTCGTCGGGCTGCGCCGTGACCAGGTCCACGAAAGCAGCCGCGTCCCCGGTAGCCAGGGCGAGCCCTTGGGCGTCACCAGCAGCTGGCCGGCCCGTGCCGACCATCGACAGAGCCACCCGAACACCGATGCCGGCGTGCTCTTCCAGCCATGCCGACACATCGCCTGCCGCCAGCACGCGCCCGTCGACGTCGATCCCCTGGTCGGCTTCGCTCTCGTTTTCGACCGCCCCGAGGTATTCGAACAGTCGATCGCGCAGGACGCGAAACTCCAAGCCATCGAAGACACGGTGAACCTCCTCGCGGTCCCAGGTGTGCCGCACGGTGTCGGACACGCTCAGACCGGTCTCGAGGTCATCGATAAGGCGATTCAGCTTGCGGTTGCGCAGCACGCTGTCGAGGTGCTCGCGCATAGCCTGGCCAGCCTTGCCCGGCAGTTGGTCGATGTTCGCGACGACGCCGGTGAGGTCTTCGTACTGCCCGAGCCACTTGGCCGCGGTCTTGGGGCCGACCCCGGGCACCCCAGGCAGGTTGTCGGAGGACTCCCCGACCATTGCGGCGAGGTCGCTGTACAGCGCCGGCGTGACTCCGTACTTGTCAAGGACGGCTTCGGGGGTCATCCGGACCAGGTCCGAGACACCCTTGCGTGGATAGAGCAGCGTGCACCGCTTGTCGATCAGCTGTATCGCGTCGCGGTCCCCCGAACAGATCAGCACCTCCATGTCGTCCTCACGGGCGCGGGCCGTCAACGTGGCGATGATGTCGTCGGCCTCGAACCCGTCCATGTCCAGATGAGCGATGCGCAGGGCATCGAGCACCTCACGGATCAACGGCAGCTGGCCGGAGAACTCATCGGGCGTCTTGGCTCGGCCGGCCTTGTATTCCGCGTACTCCTCAGTCCGGAAGGTGGAGCGCGACTTGTCGAAGGCCACTGCGATATGGGTCGGCGCCTCATCGCGCAGCACGTTGATCAGCATCGAGATGAAACCGTAGACCGCGTTCGTGGTCTGTCCGGTGGTGGTCGAGAAGTTCTCTGCCGGCAACGCGAAGAACGCCCGGTAGGCCAACGAGTGACCATCGAGGAGCAGGAGCCGGTTCGCACGGTTGCCATTCACAGATGGCACCCTATGACGCATGACTGACACCGCCACACCCCGACCGGCTGCTGCCGCGCTGTCTGCGGAGGATCTGGCCTCGATGGCCCGCGGCACGCTCATCGAACGAATGGGCATCGAGGTGAGCGAAGCCTCGGCGGATCGGGTGGTCGCGACCATGCCCGCGCAGGGGAACACCCAGCCCTACGGTCTGCTCCACGGTGGAGCCAGTGTCGTGCTCGCGGAAACCCTGGGCAGTATCGCCGCGATGCTGCACGCAGGATCACAGCGCGTGGCGGTGGGGATCGACATCAACGCCACCCACCACAAGGCGGTCCGGCCACCAGGGGTCGTGACCGGGGTGGCCACACCGATCCGGCTCGGGGGCGCGATCGCTTCCTACGAGATCCTCATCACCGATGAAGCCGGAGACCGGGTCTGCACCTCGCGCCTGACGTGCGCCCTGCGTTCGGCGCCGCCATCGACCGAAGCGGCCCGGTAGGCGCCCAGCGCATACCCTCGACCCCGTGGACGGCGCCTTTCCCGGTCTGGGGACCATCATCAACGTTGCGGCGATCGTGATCGGCGGCACAGTAGGCATCCTGGTTGGTCACCGAATGTCCGGGGCCGTCCGCTCGGTCGTGACCGATGCCCTCGGGCTGGTCACGTTGTTGGTGGCCGCACTGTCGGCGTATCAAGTCACCGACCCCGCTTTCGTCGCGGCGGTCGGCACCGGGGTTCCGGTGCTGATCGTGCTCGGTTCGTTGTTGCTCGGGGGGATCATCGGTGCACTCCTGCGACTGGAAGAACGGTTGGCCTCCGTCGCAGGCACCGTGCAGCGGTATGCCGAGAGGCTGGCTCCCAGCGCTGACGTGCTTGAGCACGCCACCGGGTCGGGCTCGTCGTCATCAGACGTTGCCGAACAGCCAAGCGCTCGGGAACGATTCATCGAGGGGTGGCTGACCACGTCCCTGCTGTTCTGCGTCGGACCGCTGACGATCCTCGGGTCACTGAGTGATGGTCTGGGCCGCGGGATCGATCAGTTGGTGTTGAAATCCAGCCTCGACCTCTTCGCGGCAATGGCCTTTGCTGCGTCGTTCGGCGTGGGGGTGTTGTTTTCGGCGTTGTCTGTGGCAGTCGTCCAGGGCCTGTTGACCGTCATCGGGGTAGCCCTCGGATCGGTCGTCCCGGATGCCCATATCGCGGCACTTACCGCCGTGGGCGGGTTGCTGTTGGTGGGTTTGTCGCTACGGCTGCTGCGCGTCCGTGACGTCCCGGTGGCCGATCTGCTGCCCGCCCTGCTCGTGGCGCCATGCTTGGTCGCGGTCGTCACCCAGTTCGGTTGACGGCGCCGTTCAGCGAGTGTCCATCCCGGCGACGACAGCGTTGGCCACCTCACGCATCGACATCCGTCGATCCATCGCCGCCTTCTGAATCCAGCGGAAGGCCTCGGCTTCGCTGAGCTTCATCTTCTTCATCAGCAGGCCTTTGGCACGGTCGAGGCTCTTGCGGGTCTCCAGGCGCTCCGAGAGGTCCGCCACCTCGCTCTCCAACGCCACCCGCTGCTGCCACCGGGCACTGGCAATGTCCAAGGCCGGCAGCACATCGTGGGCGGCAAAAGGCTTGACGACGTACGACATCACGCCAGCATCGCTCGCCCTCTCGACGAGCGTCCGGTCGCTGAAGGCGGTCAGCATCACCACGGCCGCGATCCCCTCACGCCCGATGATCTCCGCAGCGGTCAGCCCGTCCATGACGGGCATCTTCACGTCCATGACCACGATGTCGGGTCCTAGATCGCGACTCAACTGCACCGCTTGCTCACCGTCACTGGCCTGCCCGACCACGTCATGGCCTGCCTCGACCAACATCTCGGTGAGGTCCATCCGGATGAGGGCTTCATCCTCGGCGACGACGATCCGGTGGGACCGGAACCCCTCAGGTGCCGCTTCGTCGCCCGCTGCTGGCCCGGGCTCTCCGGATCCGAGCTGGGGGTCCACCGATGACGTTTCGGTGCTTGTCGGCGTCTGCTTGGTCATGTGATTCCTCACTGTGTGCCGGGAGCGGGATTCGAACCCGCACGCCCTTTCGAGCAAAGCATTTTGAGTGCTCCGTGTCTGCCATTCCACCACCCCGGCCTAGGGCAGCAAGATCATACCCGCCCCGCGCTGTCCTCACGTAGTCGAGCGTAGGCGTTGGCCCGTCCGTACACGGCGTCGCCGACCTTGTGGATCCGCAGCGCATTGATCGAGCCGGGCACCCCTGGTGGGGAGCCGGCGACGATGACGATGAGGTCGCCCTCGACACACCGCTTGGCACGCAACAGGGCCTCGTCGACCTGCATCACCATTTCGTCGGTGTGCTCGACGTAGGGCGTCAGGAAGGTCTCGATGCCCCAGCTCAGCGCGAGTTGAGACCGGGTGGTGCCTTCGGGGGTGAAGGCCAACATCGGCACGGCTGAGCGTAGCCGTGACATGCGCCGCGCCGAGTCTCCGGTCTGGGTGAAGGTGACCATGTAAGACACCTTGAGCAAGGCAGCGATGTCCGCCGCCGCCCGGGTGACCGCCCCGCTGGTGGTCTTCGGCTTGCTGCCTAGCGGGGTGATCCGGTCCAGGGCCTGCTCTTCAATGTTCTCGATGATGGTGGCCATCGTCTCCACGGCCTTGATCGGCCAGTCCCCCACGCTGGTCTCACCGGAGAGCATGATCGCGTCAGCACCGTCCAGCACCGCGTTGGCGCAGTCGCTCGCCTCCGCGCGCGTGGGCCTCGCGTTGGTCACCATCGACTCGAGCACCTGGGTGGCCACAATCACCGGTTTGGCATTGCGGCGCGCCATCTCCACGGCCCGCTTCTGCACCAGGGGCACCTGCTCCAGCGGCAGCTCCACCCCGAGGTCACCTCGGGCCACCATGATCGCGTCGAAGGCGGCCACGATCTCCTTCAGGTTCTCGACCGCCTGGGGCTTTTCGATCTTGGCGATGACGGGCCGCCGGATACCGACCTCGTCCATGATCGCGTGCACGTCAACAATGTCGTCGGCCGAGCGAACGAAGGACAGCGCGATCAGGTCGGCACCGGCCTTCAGCGCCCAGCGAAGGTCATCGGCATCCTTCTCGCTCAACGCCGGGACGCTCACGGCGGCCCCCGGCAGGTTGATTCCCTTGTTGTTCGACACCGGGCCACCGATGACGACCTCGGTGATCACGTCAGTCTCGGTGACCTCGACGGCGCGTAGCTGAACCTTGCCGTCGTCGATCAGCAAGTCGTCGCCCGGCTCGACGTCGCCGGCCAAGCCGTGGTGCGTGGTGCCTACTTCGTTCTCGTCTCCGGCCACGTCCCGGGTCGTGATGGTGAAGCGATCCCCTTCGGACAGGGTGATCGGGCCGGAGGCGAAGCGCGCGGTGCGGATCTTTGGACCCTGCAGGTCCGCCAGCACCGCCACCGCGCGGCCCACCTCGTCGCCCGCGGTGCGAACCATGTCGTATCGACGCTGATGATCGGCGTGCTCGCCGTGGGACATGTTGAGCCGCGCGACGTCCATGCCTGCCGTGACCAAGGACGTCACCAGCTCCTGGGTATCGACGGCAGGGCCCAGGGTGCAAACGATTTTGGCGCGACGCATAGAGACACCTTATGCCGCGCTCGGCTCAGGATGTAAACGATTCCCGAGCGAGTTCATCGGGACTTTGCGCGGGGCTGAGGTGGGCGGCACCGCGCGGCGGATAGTCCGCTCGGGCCCCCCGAATGAGGTATAACGCGAGGCCGATGGCAAAGATCGCCACCGACACCCACACGTTCACTCGCTGCCCGAAAATAATCTCGGCGGGATCGGTCCGGTTGAGCTCGATGAAGAAGCGACCCAGCGTGTAGCCCATCAGGTACAGCGCGAAGACCTGTCCGCGGGCAAACCGATGTCGCCGGTCGAGCACCACGATGACCACCGCCACGAGCAAGACCCACAGCGACTCGTAGAGGAAGGTCGGCTGGAAGGTACCTAGGACGACCGCCTCCCCAGAGCCGTCCACCACGGCGGCACCCCTGCCCGCGTCCCACTGATGGATCTGCAACGCCCAGGGAGCTGAGGACGGACCGCCATACAGCTCGTTGTTGAAATAGTTGCCCCACCGGCCGAGCGCCTGGGCCACCAGCAGCCCCGGGACGATGGCGTCGGCGACGTCCGCGAACGAATGGTCATGGCGCCGACAGCCGATGTAGGCGCCGACGGCCCCCAGCAGCACGGCCCCCCAGATCCCCAGCCCACCTTCCCAGATCTTGAACGCGTCGATCAGGTTGCCGTCCTCTCCGAAGTACGGGCGGGGCGAGGAAACGACGTGATAGAGCCGGCCGCCGACGATGCCGAAACCGACCGCCCAACCGGCGATGTCGTAGATCTCCTCGCCGGTGCCACCCCGTGCGCGCATGCGGTGAAAGGAGATCGAGATGGCGGCCAGGATGCCGAGCAGGATGCACAGCGCGTACGCGCGAACCGGGACCGGCCCGAGGTACCACACTGCTTGTTCGGGGCTGGGTAGGACGGCCGGCACGACGAACGACAACGGTTCGATCATGAACGAGCCGCAATCACCGTGCTGAACGACGTCGGATCCTGCAACAACAGGGACAGCTCCTCGTCGCTGATCGGCTCACCGTCGATCATGACGACCGGGGAGGATGTCACGCCGTCTTGGCTGGCGCGCTGCTGCATGTCGTCCACGTAGGCAGCGTAGCTCCGGTCTTGGACACAGCTGGTGAAGGTGGCGAGTTCGGTGCCCTCGATGCCGACATCCTTCGCCACATCGCGAAAGACCTGGTCGCTGTAGCCCTCGCCCTCCGTCGCCGGCTGCTGATCGAACACGCCCTCGGCGAAGGTGCTCACCTTCCCGGCATCGGCCGAGCAGACGGCGGCGTTGGCCGCCCGTGCCGAGGAGTCGTTCCCCAGTGAGTCGTCGAGGAAGGACATGAAGGTGTACGTGAGGTTGATCTCGCCGTCCGTGGCAGCCTGGGCTATTGCCGCGCCAGAGGTTCGCTCGAGCTGAGCACAGAACGGGCATTGGAAGTCTTCGTAGAGGTGCACCTGCGGCACGTCGTCGACGTCAGGATTGACCACCAGGCCGCCTCCGTCGGGCAGGGCACCAGCGCTGCGTTGTGCATCGGCGCTCTGTGCGGCATCCCCGCCCTGCTGGTCTACCTCCCCGTCGTCCCGAACGGCGAGGTAGACCACGACGGCCACGACCACCGCCAGCACAGCGATGACCACCGCGATCAAACTCAGGGGCGGGCCGGTTGTCGTGGATCCCGGTGCTTTCGGAGCAGGCGGACGCGACATCGGTCAGGGCCTTCCTTCCTCGGGGGCTGGGCAGTCATACCGTCCGAGGGCACGGGGTATGCGGTGCTCACCCTCGGCGCACTCCCTCGGCGAGTTCGTGGGTCAAGGATGTCAACGCCCTGCCACGATGATCGGTGCCCAGGGCGGCCACCAGGGCCGAGCCGACGATGACCCCGTCAGCAAAACCGGCGACTTCAGCCGCCTGATCTGCGGTGGAGACACCCAGGCCCACACATACCGGCAGGTCGGTGACCAGCCGGGTGCGGGCCACCAAGGCCTCAGCTCCTCCACCGACCGCGGTTCTGGCCCCGGTCACACCCATGGTCGAGGCCGCATACACGAATCCGCGGCACGCCTGGGTGGTCATCGCCAGACGTTCGTCGGTGGAGGATGGCGCCACCAGGAAGATTGGGGCGAGATCGTGCTGCGAAGCGGCGTCGGTCCACTGCCCAGCCTCATCGGGGATCAGGTCCGGGGTGATGAGGCCGGCTCCACCGGCGGCGGCGAGATCGGCGGCGAATCGCTCCGGTCCGTAGCGCAACACCGGATTCCAGTAACTCATCACGACAGGCACGGCTCCAGCGTCAGCCACCGCCTCGACGCACCGTAGGAGGTGGGCGAACCTGAAACCGGCAGCCAGTGCCCGCTCGGCGGCTTCTTGGATGACCGGACCATCCATCAGTGGATCGGTATAGGGCACACCCACTTCCACGATGTCGGCCCCGGCTCGGGCCAGGTCCGCGCAGGCGCGTTCGGAGGCATCCTGATCAGGGAAGCCGGCGGGAAGGTAGCCGATGAGGGCGGCGCGCCTCTCCGCGCGACACGTGCTGAAGACCTCGGCAAGCGGAATAGTCACCAGCCGCTCCCCTCGGCATCGGCGACGGGTTCGGCAGCCTTGATCTCCTCAGCGCGCACCAGGTCGTCGCCGTCCACCAGGCCGAACCACCGAGCGGCGGTGTCAACGTCCTTGTCTCCGCGACCGGAGAGGTTGACCAGCAGGATTGCCCCTTCTCCGAGCTCGCGTCCGATCCGCATGGCGCCCGCCAACGCGTGCGCTGACTCAATCGCCGGGATGATCCCCTCGGTGCGGCAGAGCAACGCGAAGGCGTCCATGGCCTCGGTGTCGGTCACCGGGTAGTACTCCGCCCGACCGGAGGCGAACAGGCTGGCGTGCTCCGGACCGACCGAGGGATAGTCCAAGCCGGCCGAGACGGAATGGGAGTCGATGGTCTGGCCGTCCTCATCCTGCAGCAGATAGGTGGCCGCGCCGTGCAGCACTCCCGGCGACCCCGCCGAGAACCGTGCCGCGTGACGTCCCGTCTCGACGCCGTCACCGCCGGCCTCCAGCCCGATCAGCCGCACCGAGGGCTCGTCGCGAAACCGGTGGAAGATGCCGATGGCGTTGGACCCACCGCCGACACACGCGCAGATCGCGTCGGGCAGACGACCGGTGGCAGCGAGCAGCTGATCATGTGCCTCGTTGCCGATGATCGCGTGAAAGTCGCGCACCATCGTGGGAAAGGGGTGCGGCCCGGTGACCGTGCCCAGCAGATAGTGGGTGTCCTCGACATTGGTCACCCAGTCCCGCATCGCCTCGTTGATGGCGTCTTTCAGCGTGGCGCTTCCGTGGTCCACGGGGACGACCTTCGCCCCCAGCAGGCGCATCCTGGCCACGTTGAGTGCCTGACGTTCGGTGTCCTTCTTGCCCATATAGACGGTGCAGTCGAGCCCCATCAGCGCTGCCGCAGTCGCTGCAGCCACTCCGTGCTGCCCGGCCCCGGTCTCGGCGATGACGCGCGTCTTGCCCATCCGCACGGTCAAGAGCGCTTGGCCCAGCACATTGTTGATCTTGTGGGACCCCGTGTGGTTCAGGTCCTCACGTTTGAGAAAGACCCGGGCACCCCCGGCATGTTCAGCGAACCGGCGCACTTCAGTCAGCGGGTTGGGGCGTCCGGTGTAGGTGCGCTGCAACTGATCCAGCTCGTCGACGAAACGTGGGTCGCTCATCGCATCGGTCCGGGCTCGGTCGAGCTCATCCAGCGCCGCGACCAAGGCCTCCGGCACGTAGCGTCCGCCGAAGTCGCCGAAGCGTCCCGGCACGTCGAGAGCCGGACCGGCCTCAGGCCGGGTATCAAGGGGGGTGGTGCTCATGGCTTTCCCATCTTCTGTAGTGCGGCGGCGCTGCCGGCAGCGATCAGGTCGGCCACTGCCGCCACCGGGTCGGGGCCGGTGACAAGTGCTTCCCCGACCAGGACCGCATGGGCGCCCTGGGCCACATATTCGCTGGCGTCCTGGGGGCCCCGGACGCCGGATTCGGCGACGACGAGGACCCCGTCCGGGATACCGGGGACCAGACGGGCAAATGTGGTGTGGTCGACCTGGAGGGTCTTGAGGTTGCGGGCGTTGATCCCAATGATCTGGGCGCCGGCGGCCACGGCGCGGTCGACTTCGTCCTCGTCGTGCACCTCGACCACGGCGTGCATCCCGGTCGCGCGGGTCAGCGACAACAGGGTGCCCAGCTGCTCGTCGTCCAAGGCGGCCACGATCAGCAGCACCAGGTCAGCACCCCACGCTCGCGCTTCCCAGATCTGGTACGGCTCGACCGTGAAGTCTTTGCGCAACAGCGGAACGGTCACCGCCTCGCGCACGGCCGCGAGGTCCGCCAGGCTCCCCCCGAAGCGTCGCTGCTCGGTGAGCACGCTGATCACCGAGGCCCCACCTGCGGCATACCCGGTGGCGAGCTCGGCAGGGTCGGCAATAGTGGCCAGCGCACCCTTGGAGGGGCTCGCGCGTTTCACTTCCGCGATGACGTGCAGTCCCCCGCGAGCACGAAGCGCCGACACGGCGTCCAGGGCCGGAGGTGCGGCAGCTGCCTGAGCCATCACGGCGTCCAGCGGGACGGCCAGCTCTCGCTCGCCGAGGTCCGTTCGGACTCCTTCGATGATCTCTTCCAGTACGGTCGCCACCCCCCAAGCCTAACGGCGCCTCCCGCTCCTCGAATCGCCTACCGGTCCGAGTGCTTGTGGGAGGTGTGCAGGTCTTGACCGTAGCCGGCCCGGGTCAGCACGACCCATGCACCGACGCCCAGGAAGACCAGCGCGATGCCCACCCAGTTGGCCCAGCCGAGTCCGAAGAAGACGCCCACCGAGATGAAGGTGCTGGCCACCAACAGGACTCCTACCCCGGTCCACGCCGCCACGCTGTGACCGTGACCGAACTCGTCCTCCATGCCCATCTCCTTCATCACCCGAACCGCGACGCCGGTTGCGCCGCGGCCCAATCCTATGTGCTCGATCGCTTCTGGTGGGCTGACCATGCCCGGGCGCGACGGGGATCAGGAGTCGTCGGTCGGGTCCTCACCTCGGCTGAGGTCGTTCCAGGCAGCCGTGTTGTCCCGGCGTTCCCGCTCGGTGCTGGGCAGTGTGGTGTCGCGGTCACGGTCCCGGTGAGCAGCGTTCGCACGGTGCACCAACGGTGTTCTCGAGCGTGTCTGCGCCCACACGGCGTAGGTCAGCAGCAGGGCGCCCAGCGCCAGGACCACGCTGCCCGCGACCCAGACCCACACCCACGCGCTGACCGACGCGTCGACCACGACCGCCGCACCCGTCGTGGTAGCGCGGAGCTCCGCCGACGTGCCCTGACCTGCCGCCGATGTGGGGTCAAGGATCACCTGCACCGCCAACCATGTCGCCCAGACGCCGTCCGCGGTCAGCACGAGCAGGGCGACCATCCGGAGTCTCTGCCTGGTCAGCAAGGCGGTCAGGATAGCGACCACCCCGAGCACCGCGGCTGCCGACAACGCCGAACTGACCGCATACCCGCTGGCGGTTCGCGCGCCTGGGCCGAGCACCGGGTCATCCACCGTGAACAGCACCCACGATTGCCCTCCGCTCACGGCGATGACCGTAGCGGCGAGTGCCACCAGGTATGCGCCCCACCGGCCCACGTCGCTAGCCCCTGTCCAGCGAGGTGGACGTCTGCTGAGCGGCCCAGGATGAATGCATGTGGGCATACACCCCCGGCACGGCGATCAGCTCCTGGTGGGCACCCACCTGCACCACGGCTCCGTGGTCGACCACGATCACCACGTCGGCGGCTTCGGCCGTGGACAGCCGGTGGGCGATCGCCACTGACGTGCGGCCTCGGGTCAATCCTTCCAAGGCCCGCTGGATGCGGACCTCGGTCGAGGGGTCGACTGCACTGGTGGCCTCGTCCAGCACGAGTAGGTCGGGATCGGCCAGGTAGGCCCGGGCGATCGCGACAAGCTGGCGCTCCCCCGCCGACAACGACTCACCCCGTTGACCGACGTCGGTATGCAGGCCGTGCGGCAGAGTGTCGACCCAACCGTCGAGTCCCAGCTCGGTCATCGCCAAGGCCACGTCATCGTCGCTGGCCCCGGGCCGGCCAAAGCGGACGTTGTCCTGCAGGCTCTGATCAAACAGAAAGCCCTCCTGCGGGACCATCACGACCCGGCGACGCAACGAGTCGAAGCCGATCTTGGACAACGGGTCCCCGTCGATGAAGATGCTGCCTGTGCTGGGGTCCATCAACCGAGTGAGCAGCTTGGCCATTGTGGTCTTGCCCGAGCCGGTTTGTCCCACGATCGCCACCCGCGTGCGCGGCTCGATCCGCAACGAGACGTCATGCAACACGGACTCACCACCTGGGTAGGCGAAACCCACGTCGGCGAACTCGACCGTGATCGGTCCGCGTTCCTGCTGTATTCCGGCCGGGCCCGGATCCGCCACGTCTGCCGGCGTGTCGATGATGCCGATCACGCGACGCCATCCGGCCACCGCGTTCTGCAGCTCGTTCAGGATCTCGGTGGCCATCAACACCGGTTGAGTGAAGAGGTTGACCAAGAACAGGAAAGCCAAGAGTTCGCCAAGGCTGATCGAACCGCGGGCCGCCAGCACGGTGCCCACCACCAACACCGTCGCCAACGTGAGGCCCGCGAAGGCCTGTCCGGAAACGAAGGCCAACACCGACCGCGCTTGCGCGCCGATGGCCGAGCGTCGATGGGTCTCGATGGCTTCATCCATCCGCGCCTCGGTGCGGTCCTCGACGCCGTAGGCGCGGATGGCTACCGCACCCACGACGGACTCCGATATCGCCCCGAGCATGCTGCCGACGTTGGTCCGTACCGCACCGTAGGCCCGACCCAGCATGGGCTGGAAGCGCCGGATCAACAGGACCAGCGGCAGGAAGCAGAGGTAGACGACACCGGCCAGGATGGGGCTGTAGACCAGCATCAACACGGTCGCCAACAGGATCTGCGCGATCGAGATCAGCAGCATCAGCCCACCGAACTGCACGAACATCGAGATCGTGTCGACATCGCTGGTCACCCGCGAGACCAAAGCTCCGCGACGTTCCGTGTTCTGGGTGAGCACGGAGAGGTCGTGAATGTGTCGGAAGGCCTTTAGCCGCAGCGTGGCCAATCCGGACTCGGCCGCCGTGAACAGCCGCAGGTTGACGGCATACTGCGCCACGCTGGTGACCACGACCGCACCCGCCGCGATCAGGATCGCGACGAGCACGAACCTGACGTCCGGGCCGTCCTGGGCCATGATCCCGTTGTCGGTGGTCTGCTGCACCACGAACGGGATGAGCACCCGGCCGAGGGTGGCAACGAAGGCCAAAGCGATGGTGAGCGTCAATCCCTGACGCAGCTCCGGAGATAGTGCGAGTCCCCTACGGACGGTGGCCATGGTGGACAGCTGCGAGCTCTCGCCGATCCGGCTGTTGGCCTGATCCGCGTCGTCCGTGCTCATGAAGACCCCCCTTCGGCGCTGAGGGCGGCACGCTCGGCCGCCTCGCGCGAGTAGGCGTAGACCACATTGGCGTATCCGGGGCACCGTTGCACGAGTTCGTCGTGACGACCTTCGTCCACGACCCGCCCGTTCTCCAGATAGACGATCCGATCGGCGAGCAGAATGGTGGCCATCCGATAGGCCACCACCAACACGGTCGTCCCGTCCCGAGCCGTCCTCAGGGCCGAGAGGATTTCTTGCTCCACCGACGGATCCACCGCGCTGGTGGCGTCGTCGAGCACCAAGAGGCGCGGGCGACGAACGATGGCCCTGGCGAGCGCAACCCGCTGTCGCTGGCCGCCGGACAAGGTCCCGCCGCGCTCACCGACCACGGTGCGATCACCCTGCGGAAGGTCCGCGACGAAAGCCGTCGCCTGCGCCACCTCGAGCGCCTCGGCAACCGCCTCGTCTCCGTAGTCCGCGCCGAGGGCCACGTTGTTGGCCACGGTGTCGTCGAAGAGGAAGGTTTGCTGGCTGACCAAGGTCGCTACGTCACTGACGCCCCCGGCCCGGATCGACCTCAGGTCCAGGTCGTCCAGCCGCACGCTGCCGCGGTCGGGGTCAACGAGCCGCAAGGACAGGTTGGCCAGGGTCGATTTGCCGGACCCGGTGGGGCCGACCAGCGCCGTCGTCGAGCCGGCGGGTATGTCGAGGGTCACGCCGTGGATCACCGGCACCAGCTCGTCGTCCGCCCCGTGACCCACGCCGGGGTCAGTGCTCCACTGCGCGCTATCTGCACGGGTGTCCACCCGGTAGGCGAAGTCGATGTCGCGCACGAGCGAGTGTGCCGGGCCCGACGTCGGCAAGGACTTCTCGCCGTACTCCATTGCTCCTCCGGCGGCCAACACCGAGTCCACCCGCTGGTAGCCGACGACCGATCGCGGGATCTCGGCCAGCACCCAGCCCAGCGCGCGGACCGGGAAGGCCAAGATGGAGAACAGGTAGGCGATCTGCACCACGTCGGCTGCATCCAGATCACCGGATGCCACCCGAGCGGTGCCTACCCCGAGCACCGCCAACGTTCCCAGGGTCGGAATCGCCTCGATTACGGGCTCGAAGACCCCCCGAGTTCGTCCGACGTCGATGAGGGAGTCTCGAAGCACGTTGGTGACGCCGCCGAACCGCGCGCTTTCTTCGCGCTCGCGCCCCATCGCTTTGACGACCAGCCCGGCCTCGAACGACTCGTGGGCCACTTCGCTCACCTCGGCCCGCAGTTGTTGGGCGCGGGTAATCTTGGGCGACATGGCACGCTGATAGACCAAGTTTGCGCCGAACAGCCCGGGAAAGACCAGCAGTCCGATGAAGGCCAAGACGGGGTCGACCATGAGCATCTGACCGCCGGCGATGAACAGCATCACGATGACGCCGATGGCCATCGGCAGCGGGTTGAATACTTGCCAGGCGGCTTCGACGTCCGAATGAGCGTTGGACAGCAGCTGTCCCGAAGGGTGGCGATGGTGCCAGGTCAACGGCAGACGCACGTATTGCCGGGTGACCCGCTGCCGATAGCGGGCCTGCAGGTTGAACCCCGCGATGGTCGCCAGCACTCGACGCAACGTGGTGCCGATGACGTTGACGATGAGGATGGCGGTCAGAACCCCGAAGATGGTCCACAACCCGGCGGCACTCACCGAGCCTCGGGTGACGGCGGGGGTGATGACAGTGTCCGTGAGGCGGCCCAATGCCCAGGCCGTGCCGACGGTCGCGCCTGCCCACAGGACGGCTCCGACCACGGCCCCCGTCAGCCACCACGGCTGCTGCTTGGCTCCGATCCAGATGATCCCTAGGCCCTGCCGAAGCACGGCGCCACTGGGGCGGGGTGGGACGACCGGGCGGGATGCAGCGGTGGTCGCCATAGGTGGCCGCCTTTCGCCATATCGATCAGGGCACGCCGAATCGGGCCGAACGTGCACAGGGAGGTCTCATCGTCGCACGCGACCCGGACGCCCCTGAGGCCGAGGGCGCGCACCCTTCCGAGTCGGCGCTGCAGGTGCTCCCCCGGTCCACGGCCCGCGCCGACCACGGGTGGGTGATCCGCCGGATCGGGCATGGTGCGGACGTACTGCCGGGGCAGTGTTTGGATAGGGGAATGAACCTGGCTCAACGGGAACGGCATGCCTGGTGTGATGCAGCCGCGAGGGTGGGGCCTGATGCCCCAACCTTGTGCGAGGGATGGCAGGTCCGCGACCTTGCGGCTCACCTGGCGGTGCGAGACTCGCGCCCGGACGCGACGGTGGCGATGATGATCCCGGCGTTGCGCCAGCACGCTCACGCCGTGCAGGCCGAGTTCGCCGCCGGGGACTTCGACGATCTCGTGGACCGGGTACGCACCGGTCCACCACGCTGGAGCCCAACGCGGCTGTCGGCCGTGGACCACACGGTGAACCTGGTCGAGTTCGTCGTGCACCACGCAGACGTGGTGCGAGCGGACCCGAGCTGGACGGCGCAGCCGGCACCGCCGCACCCTGGGGCCGACCCGGCCACCGCGAGCGCAGTGTGGTCCTTCCTTCGCCGAGGCGGTCGGTTGTTGTATCGAGACAGTCCGGTCGGGGTGGTGCTCCGCGTTCCGGGCAGCGGACGAGCCGTCGTGCGTCGGCCCCCGCGCGGTCGCGGCACCGTCGTTCTGACCGGTCAAGGCGTGGAACTGCTCCTCCACGCCTTCGGGCGGGTCGATCACTGCCACGTCGAGGTGGCCGGTGAGCCCAGCGATGTGGACGCCTTTGCGGCAACGGCACTCGGCGTGTGAGGGGGGTGGGGCCCGTCAGCGACGTGGACTCGCCGGTCGCGCAGGTCATCACGGACCACCTGATGACGACCCGGCTCGATGTTCCCCGCCTTCTCGGCGTCGACGGACGCAGTGGCTCGGGGAAAACACACCTCGCCGCGGCCGTGGCCGATACCCTCCGGCAGAGCAGCGTGTCGGTGACCACCGTCACCATGGACGACCTCTACGTGGGATGGGAGGGGCTGAGCGCGTCCCTGCCACGACTGTGCGAGGGCATCATCGACCCACTCTCCACGGGACGTGATGGCGCCTACCGACGCTACGACTGGGAGCAAGGACGCCTGGCCGAAGAGGTGACGGTGAGCGCCACCGACGTCGTGATCATCGAGGGTGTCGGCGCCACGACACACCGTTGTCGCTCCCGCTTCGCCCTCACCGTGTGGGTGCAGGCATCACCCCCACGGCGGCTGACCCAAGCCTGCGCCCGCCGCGGTCAGGGTGACTTCGCTGCGCATGCTCAGGCGTGGTCGGCCCAGGAAGACGCACTCTTCGGCAGCGACACGTATCCGCGGGCACCCGCCGGCTATGACTTCGTCGTCGAGGGTCCCCGCATCACAACCCAGATCCATGACTGAGGCGCAGAAGCGGGTCGGCATACGCGCCGTCCCGGAGCGGATAGGCAGCAGGTTGAGCGCCGACGCGGTGATGGGTCGAGCCACGCGCCTACGCTCTCGGCTGCCGTTGATCGTGCAAGCTGCGCTCGGAGCCGCGCTGGCCTGGTTCGTCGCCAGCGATCTGCTCGAGCACCCGATGCCGTTCTTCGCGCCGGTGACCGCGATGATCTGCCTGGGGCTGACGTACGGCAACCGGGTGCGCCGAGTGGTCGAGCTGACCGTGGGCGTGGCGATCGGGGTGTTGGTCGGCGACGTCTTCGTGCAGTTCTTCGGGGTCGGGATCTGGCAGATCGCCGCCGTGTGCATCGTGGCGATGTTGCTGGCGGTGCTCGCCGGCGCCGGCCAGCTGCTCATGCTCCAGGCCGGCACCCAGGGCGTCATCGTCGCCACCTTGATCAGCGGCGACGGCCAGGCCTTCGGGCGATGGATCGACGCGGTCGTCGGCGGATTGGTGGCGTTGGTGATCACCGTCGTGGCCCCGACGGGCACCCCACTACGCAGACCTCGGGAAGAGGCATCGACGGTGGTCGCGCACTTCGCCGCCTCCTTGGGCCGTTGCGCGGTCGGTCTGCGTGAGAAGGACGCGGAGGTGGTCGGGGGTGCGCTGGACGACGCGCGGGACCTGCAGCCAGAGATGGAGGACTTGCGCGAGATCGCTGCAGAGGGGCTCGCGGTGGCTCGGCTCGCGCCATTGCGGCGACGACAACGCTCCGGGGTGCAGATCATCGACGACCTGCTGTTCCCGTTGGATCTGGCCATCCGCAACGTTCGGGTGCTCATCCGACGGGCGGAGGTGTGCCTGATCGACGGCGAGGTGGTCCCGGAGTCCTATATCGATATGGTCGACGAGCTCGCGATGGCCGCCCAGCACATCTCGGACGAACTGTGCGAGGGACGAGACGCGGTGGAGGCACGGGAGGACTTGGTCAACCTTGCGCGCCGCTCGACCTGGTCGGTACGCGAGGCGGGCCTGTCTGCTGAGGTGATGCGAGCTCAAATCAGGTCGACCGTGGTGGATCTGCTGCGGCTGACCGGACTACCCGTGTCCGAAGCGACCCGTCGGGTTCCCCCGACCCGCACCGACCTGGACCCGGGTCCTCGCCAGATCGACGAGAGCTAGCCCCGGATCCCGTCCCGGAGCCGGCTCCCCCCGTGCGGCTCAGCTCTCGCTGCGGGGGGGCGGACGTGAATGGTGGGAGACCAGCGCCGCCAAGCGGGATGCCTCCTTCTGGGCAAAGGTGCCGTCCGCGCGCTGGATGGCCATCACGGCAACCTCTTCGGTATCGGCCAGCTCCAGGACGACCCATGGGGCACCGCCGGAGAAGCCCACGTTGACGATCGTGGCCCATTCCAGGTCGTGCCGTCGCAGCAGGTTGACCACTCGAAGGCCGGTCGGGGTCGGGATGGCCCGCAGGACGGCGAAGCGCCAGATGAGGGCCCCCAGGACCAGTCCCAACACCACCGTCATCACCCGGTCGGGCACGCTCCATCCCGCACTGCCCGCCGAGGGAGTGCTCACAGCCAAACCCGTGAACACCGCGACGCACGCCACGGCGCTGATCCGCGCCACCCACACTCCCCGACGCGGCCGGAACGTGGCGTATGCCGAGCCGGGCTGGGATGCCGGTCGGGCGGGAGTCATCGCCGACTCACGACGAGGACGTGTGTTGCCGCGCCAACGACCGCAAGTGCTGCACTGCGGCGTTGGGGTCCTCACTGCCGTAGACCGCGGAACCGGCCACAAAGACGTTGGCGCCGGCGCGGGCGCACTGCGCGATGGTGTCGGCGGAGATTCCTCCGTCGACCTGGACCCACGGCTTGCCCTCGGCTCGGGTCGCTGCCGCGGCAGCGACCTCGGCGACCTTGGCCATCTGCTCCGCCATGAACGACTGGCCCCCGAACCCTGGTTCGACGGTCATCACCAACACCATGTCCACCTCGGCCATCAGGTGGGCATACGGGGTGAACGGGGTGTCCGGCTTGATGGCGAACGCAGCCCGTGCGCCGGCCGTGCGGATGGCGCGGGCGGTGGCGACCGGGTCCGCGACGGCTTCAATGTGGAAGGTCACCGAGGATGCACCCGCCTCGGCGTACCGCGGCGCCCAGCGGTCGGGGTCGTCGATCATCAGGTGGACGTCCAGAGGTATCGGGCTGACCGCGGCCAACGCTTCCACGACCGGCAGGCCCAGCGTCAGGTTCGGCACGAAGTGCCCGTCCATCACGTCGACGTGGGCCCAGTCGGCGGAGTCGATACGCCCGAGCTCGCGTTCCAGGTTGGCGAAGTCGGCGGACAGGATGCTGGGACTGATCTGCATAGACACATCCAAAAGCGTAGTCCGCCGCGGGAGCGGTTGCCGCTTAGGTGCGACGCAGCGCAGCGAGGAACATCCCGTCGGTATCGTGCAGGTGCGGCCACAGCTGAGCCCAGGGCCCGGCACCGAGGTCGGAGTATGCCGTGCCGAATCGATCCTTCACGAAGGGCCGGACGTCCTCGACCTGGGCGGCGCCGAAGGATCGCGACACGTCCTCGACGACCACCGTGGTTTCGGCGATGTGCGGCGAGCAGGTCGCATACACCACAACCCCACCCGGGCGGGTGGCGGACAAGGCGGACGTCAGCAAGGCGCGCTGGAGGGGGGCTAGCGTCGTCAGGTCACTGGGCTGGCGGCGCCACCGGGCCTCGGACCTGCGACGGAGCGCTCCCAGCCCGGTGCACGGAGCATCGACGAGCACGCGGTCGTAGTAGTCCGGCTGCTCGCCACCGAGCGTGGTGCCGTCGCCCACGGTGATCTCGACCGAAGCTCCGGCAGCGATGACGGCACGCAACGTGTGGCGGACCAGCTCCGCGCGGTGCTCGCTGAGCTCATTGGCCCGGAGCGAGGCTCCGGTTGGCCGGGCGAACGCAGCCAGCAGCCCCGCCTTGCCTCCCGGCCCGGCGCACAGGTCCAGCCATCGTCCGCCATCACCATCGACCGGTGCGCTCGCCAGCGCTGCCGCCACGAGCTGCGAGCCGGCATCCTGAACGGCCGCTGCTCCGTCCCGGATCGCCTGCAGCATCCCGGGATCCCCCTGGGACAGGGTCCACGCCGTGGGGGCGGCTGGCAACGGCTCAGCGCCCGCTTCGCGTAGTTCGACGTCGGCGCCCAGCCCCGGCCTCGCCGCCAGCGTGAGCGCGCCAGGGCGGTTCTGTGCCTGAAGAAGGGCTGCGAGGTCGGCGCTGATCGTGTCGGGCGAACTGACGCGGTGGGCCAACAGGGCCGCGCGTAGCGCGCGCACGATCCACAACGGGTGGGAGAACTCAGCGCCAAGGCGTGCGTTGGTATCCGTGAGGTCGACGGTCACTGCGGCGATCCACTCCTCACGAGATCGTTCGGTCACCCGACGTAGCACGGCGTTGACGAAGCCACCCGCCCCACGGGAGGCGACGCTGCGCGCCAATGCCACGCTGGCGTTGACTGCAGCATGGTCCGGCACCCGCATGCCGAGCACTTGGTGGACGCCCAGACGCACGATGTCCAGCACCGACGGATCGATGCCCTCGACCTCTCGTTGCGCGGCGACGGCGATGATCGCGTCGTACAACCCCTGCATGCGGATGGTGCCATAGCAGAGCTCGGTGGCGAACGCTGCGTCCCGCCCCGAGATCCGCGCTCGACGCAGCTGATCCGGCAACTCCAGATTGGCGTAGGCACCCCGGGCGACGGCGTGCATGGTCAGGTATGCAGTGTGCCTGGCTGGGTCGCTGTGCCGGGTCCGTTCGGCCGGCCGGGTGACCGAGCGGGGACGTTGGGCCATCACAGGTGGATCCCGAGGATGTCGCCGGGGTGAAGCCGTGCACCCCGGGCCCACGCGTCCGCGTCCATCGCCTTCTTGCCGGGTGGCTGGACCTGACCGAGGCGGACCATGCCACCTCCGGCGCCCACCACGACCTCACGTCGCCCGACGTGCACCTGGCCAGGAACAAGGGTGTCGATGTCCAGATGGTCCCGGACCACAGTCACGGGGTGAATCTTCAGCCGTTCCCCGTGCAGAGTCGTGAACGCCCCAGGGGCGGGCGTGCAGCCGCGGATCTGGCGGTCCACCACGTAGGCGGGGCGGTCCCATCGCACTCGTGCGTCGTCGCGGGTCAGCTTCGGGGCGTAGCTGATGCCGTCATTCGGCTGCTCCTGCGGCTGTGCGGTGCCGGACTCGAGGGCATCGAGACTCCCCAGCAGCAACTCTGCTCCGGCGTAGCCCAAACGCTGCAGGAGAGTCCCGGAGGTGTCGTGGTCACGGACTCGCTCCGTCAACGTGCCGAGCACGGGACCGGTGTCCAGTCCCTGCTCGAGCAGGAACGCGCTGGCTCCGGCCACCTCATCGCCGGCCATGATCGTGTGCTGCACCGGCGCGGCTCCCCGCCAGGCGGGTAGCAAGGAGAAGTGCAGGTTGATCCAGCCGTGGACCGGGACCGCGAGCAGGTCGGGTGGGATCAGACCCCCGTAGGCCACGACGGGGGCAGCGTCGAGCCGAAGCGCGCCGAGGCGATCTCTGAGACCTGGATCTCTCGTAGAGGTCGGGGTGAGCACGGCGATGCCCGCTTGGTCGGCGAGGCCTTTCACCGCTGACGGCTGCACGATGCGCTTGCGTCCTGCGGGTGCATCGGGCCGGGTGAGGACGGCGACGACGTCGTGCCGAGAGTCGATCAGCCTCCTCAGCGACGGCAGTGCGACATCGGGTGTGCCGGCGAAGAGGACGCGCATGAGGCTACTCTCTCATCCGCCACCTCGGTCCCCTGCGGGCTTCCTATGCGGGGTCCTGGTCGAGGGGCGTGGACATCGCGGCATGGTACTGCTCCGGGTCGATCTTCAGTTCCGCAATCTCCTCGCCCTGGGAACGGAGCAGATCGTGCCGGGCCTCACGGCGCCGCCGCTGCTCACGGGGATCGGGAACAGGCGCAGCGGCGATGAGACGCTGGGTGTAGTCCTTCTGTGGGTTGTGCAGCACCTCGTCGCGCGGCCCGGCTTCGACTACTCTGCCGTTCTGCAACACCACGACCTTGTGGGCCAGAAGGTCGATGACCGAGAGGTCGTGACTGACGAAGAGGCAGGCGAACTTGTACTCGGCCTGTAGCTCGGAAAAGATCTTCAGCACTTTGGCCTGAACGGAAACGTCCAAGGCAGAGGTCGGCTCGTCGGCGACGAGCAGCTCGGGGTCCAGGGTGAGGGCGCGCGCGACGCTGATGCGCTGCCGCTGACCGCCGGAGACTTCGTGTGGATAGCGGTTGTAGACCTCGCGTGGCAGCTGCACGGCGTCCAAGAGCTCATACACCTTCTCTTGCCGTGACTGCTTGTCTCCGACCTTGTGCACCACCAGGGGCTCGGCAATGCACTCACCGATAGGCATTCGCGGGTTCAGCGAGGCTGCGGGGTCCTGGAAGATGACGCCGATGCGTTTGCGCAGGGCCTTCAGCTGCGACCTATTCAGCGAGGGGAGGTCTTCACCCAGCAAGGTGAACGTGCCGGACACGGCCGGGATGAGCCCGAGAGCACAGCGGCCGATCGTCGACTTGCCCGAGCCGGACTCGCCGACCAACCCGACGATCTCACCCTGGCGAACGTTGAACGTCACATCGTCGACGGCTCGAAACGGCGGTTTGCCGAGGCGCTGGTATTCGATAACCAGGTTCTTCAGGTCGATGGCGAGCTCGGCGTCGGGATCCAGCGTGTCTCGGACGTTGATGCCCATCTGACCGCGACCGGCTCCGAGCCTCGGCACCGACCCCAGCAACATCTTGGTGTATCCGTGCTGCGGATCGGTCAGGACCGCTTCGGCGGTGCCTTGCTCCACGATCTCGCCCTTGAACATCACCGCCACGCGATCGGCCATGTCGGCGACGACGCCCATGTTGTGCGTGATCAACAGGATGCCGGTGTCCAGCTTGTCCTTCAACGACCGCAACAGGTCCAGGATGTCAGCCTGCACCGTGACGTCGAGAGCCGTCGTGGGCTCATCGGCGATGATGACCTTGGGGTCACAACTGATGGCCATGGCGATGACGACTCGTTGTCGCTGCCCTCCGGAAAGTTCGTGGGGGTACTGCTTGACCCGTTTTTCGGGCTCCGGGATCCCGACCATCTCCAACAGTTCGATGGCCCGCTTCTCCGCGTCCTTCCCCACAGC
>JBASAZ010000022.1:0-44653 GCA_049650845.1 Ornithinimicrobium sp. | reverse complement strand
CCCTCCCGAGGTCGTAGTCGTATTCGCGGACGAGCTCGGCGGCGCTCACGCCCGGCATCACCTCGAACCACACCTGTTGTTCCAGGGTGGCCATCCGCTCGGCGTCCTCGGGGGTCAGGGCGGTCGAACGATACGGCCACTGCGCGGCGGCCGGCGCGGCCGTGGAGTCGGTGGAGTCGGTGGGCTGGTTCACCCGCCAAGCCTGCCCGAGCCTGCGGCCGAACGCGAATGATTTTCTTGCTGTCGGCATACCTGGCACTGTTTCTGGGTGACGTCCCCAACATCTGCACCCTCCACCCGTATCGGCACCGGATCACCGGCTGCGGTGATGGTGGTCTTCGCCATGGCCGGCTTGGTCATGGCCCAGACGTTTGCCCGTATGCCGGCCGTCCGGGACGCGGTGGAGGCCAGCAAGGGCGAGTTGGGTCTGGCGCTGATCGGTGGGGGACTCGGGTCGCTGCTGGCGATGCCGTTCACCGGGCGACTGGTGGACCGGTTCAGCACCCAACGGGTCGTCACGGTCAGCATCGTGTTCGCCTGCGCCGGCTGGAGCTCGCTGGCGTTGGTGCCCAACCCCTGGCTTCTCGGCGTGGCGTTGGTGCTGACCGGCGCGCCCGTGGGCATCTGGGACGTGGCGATGAACGTGCAGGCCAGCCAGGTGGAGCGACTGCGCGGCCGGTCCTTGATGCCGTTCTTCCACGCGGCGTTCTCGGCCGGCACCGTGCTCGGCGCGGGAGCGGGCGCGCTGGCCGCATTTGCGGGTTTCGGGTTGGTTCAGCTGCCGATCCTCGGGGCTGTTGCGATGGTGATCGGGCTGGTCGCGGTGCAGCGTTTCATGCCGGATGAGTCTGTCGAGGAGGGGGCCGAGGATCCCGCGCCCTCGATCGGGGGAACGCAGACGAGCGGGCGGGTCGACCTGCCCGAGCGGCGCGGGGTCAGCGGCGTGGAGATCATGATCGGGGTGGTGTGCCTCGGCGGGGCGCTCGCCGAGGGGTCGGCCAACGACTGGCTGGCGATCCTGCTCGTCGACGTGCAGGGCGCCCCCGCGGCCTGGGGCGCGCTGGCGCTGACGGCGTTCAACCTGGCCATGATGACCGGGCGGCTTCTGGGCAGTCCGGCCATCGACCGGTTCGGCCGGGAACGGGTCATCCAAAGCGGGGGCCTGCTGGCGACCGTCGGCATCCTGCTCGCCAGCCAGGTCCCCTCTCTGCCCGTGGCTCTGCTCGGTGGCCTGATCTGGGGCCTGGGCGTCTCGACGATCTTCCCGGCCGCGATCTCGGCCGCGGGGGAGATCCCCGGCCGCGGCAACCGGGCGATCACCGTGGTCAGCACGATCGCCTACGGAGCGTTCCTGTTCGGTGCCCCGACGATCGGCGTGCTGGCTGAAGCCTTCGGCCTGAGCCGGGCACTGTTCGTGGTGATCGCCTTCCTGATGGTGATGATCGTGCTGGCCCGCAACGTGCGCCCGGGGCCTTTGGTGTCGGTCGCTCAGGCTCGGGAGTCGATCCAGTAGCGACGCTTTCCCGGCACCCCCTCGGCGACGTGTCGGATGTCCTCCAAGACGCCACCGCAGCGTTCGATCGTCCGCCGGGACGCTGTGTTGTCCTCATCGCAGGTGACCAGGACCTCATCGACACCGAGCTCGGCCAACCGCAGGACCGAGAGCCGAAGCATGGCGGTGGCGTACCCGCGACCGCGGAAGGCCGGACGGACCGCATAACCCACGTGCCCACCGATCTCGAACAGCACCGGCGTCAAGCTGTGCCGGATCGAGACACGCCCGACGACACCGGCAGCGCCCGCGGGGCCGACCTCGGCCACCTCAGCGACCAGGTAGTCCCCCGGGACCTGGCCTGGCGGCAGGTGGGCACCGCGGGCCTCCCGCTCGAAGATGTCGAGCTGCTCGCCCCAACTCAGCTCGGGGTGAAAGAGGTAGGCAAACCCGACGTCGCTCAGCTCCGCGTGCCCGGCCCGCATCGCGGCTTCGTCGGCCATCCGCGCGGGCCGGAGCCTCACCCCGCTCGGCGCCCGGTCCGCCCGGTTATCCACCGGCACGGGTCCGCTCAGCCGTCCAGGGCGTAGCGCATCGCGGCGAGCTTGATCTGCGTCTCGTCCAACTCCGCGTCGGGGTCGGACGCCGCGACGATGCCCCCACCGGCGAACAACCGCATCCGCCGCGGATCGTCGCACAGCTCACCGCACCGCAGGGCGATGCCCCAGTCACCGTCACCGGTCGCGTCCATCCACCCGACGGGGCCGGCGTACCGCCCGCGGTCCATCTGTTCGAGCTCGGCGATGAGCGCGGCTGCGGCCGGGGCCGGAGTGCCGCAGACCGCGGCCGAGGGGTGCAGCGCGGCGGCGACCCGAAGGGAGGTCGCTCCCTCGATGTGGGCTCCGCTGATGTCACTGGCCAGGTGGTAGACGTCCGGAAGTTTCAGGACGAAGGGCTGCGCCGGCACCTCCAGATCCCGACAGTGCGGGGCCAGCGCATCGGCCACCGAGCGGACGGCATACGCGTGCTCTTCGAGGTCCTTCTCGCTGGAGATCAAGCGCAGGCGTGGGTCGACATGGTGCTCGGCCTTGAAGTCCGGATGATCCTCCGCCACCAAGCTCACCGAGGCGTGGCTGCGCCGGACCGTTCCGGCGAGGACTCGGGAGTGCACCTTGCCGTCCAACAACCGGACCAGCATCTCGGGGGTGGCCCCGACCAGCCCGTCCACGGCAAAGGTCCAGGTGGCGCCGTACCGCTGGGCCAGCCTGGACAAGACCCGGTGCACGTCGATCGGAACGGCGGCTTTAGCCAGCTCGTCGCGGGCCAGCACCACCTTGTCCACGTCGCCGGAGCCGATGCGGGCGATGGCCGCGGCGATGACCCCGGGCCATTGCTGCGCCGATACCGACCCGGCGACGATCTGGATGGGAGCGGCTTCGGCGCAGGGGGCGGGGGTTGAGTCGAGGTATGCCGCGGCATAGGTCTCGTCGGGACCGGCGGGGTCGGCGGTGATAGTGGTGCGCCAGGTCCGTCCGGCCCGCCGCCCGATCAGGACCTCGGGCACGACCAGGCGGCTCTGGTCCTGTGAGTCGGCGGAAAAGCTGAAGGAGCCGAAGCAGATCAGCCCCGTCCCGGGCAGATTCACCTCGTCG
This sequence comes from Ornithinimicrobium sp., assembly GCA_049650845.1. Classification (GTDB taxonomy): domain Bacteria; phylum Actinomycetota; class Actinomycetes; order Actinomycetales; family Dermatophilaceae; genus Ornithinicoccus. Next base: position 41,509 of record JBASAZ010000022.1, on the reverse strand, counting down.
CGGACGTCAGCGGCCTCGCAGACCTGCTTCCACCAGCGTTCGGCGTCGACGAAGCGGCTCCCACCTCGGGTCAGACAGCGCCGGGCTCGGCCCCAGCCGACGAGACCGTCACCTTCGCGCAGCCAGGAGCAGATGGTGCTGGGCATGGCCGTGCTCGGGATCAGGCTGAGCAGGTCGACGTCGTTCGCCACCTCCGCCGTGATGTCGAGCGTCGTCGCACGCAGGCGAGGTAGAGCGGGCGCGGTCACAACGGTCCACTGTATTGGGCGGGTGCGAGGATGAACGCATGACCCGTGCTCGTCTGGACAAGGACCCCCGCGACGTCGCCGAGATGTTCGACGATGTGGCTCCCCGATACGACGTCACCAACGACGTGCTCTCGGCCGGTCAGACCTACGCCTGGCGTCGTGCCGTGGTGCGATCCGCGGCGGCCGAGCAGGGGGACCGGGTGCTCGATATCGCTGCCGGCACCGGGACCAGCAGTGAGCCCTTCGCCAACGCGGAGATCGACGTGGTGCCCGCAGACTTCTCCCTCGGCATGCTCCGGGAAGGCCGCCGTCGTCGACCTGACATGCCCTTCACCGCGGCCGACGCCTTGCACCTGCCGTTCGCCGACGACTCCTTCGACGTGGTGACCATGTCGTTCGGCTTGCGCAACGTCAGTGGCGTCTCGGCGGCTCTGCGCGAGTTTGCCCGGGTCACCACCCCGGGTGGACGGTTGGTGATCTGTGAGTTCAGCCAGCCCGTTTGGAAGCCGATGCGGACGGCATACATGGGCTATGTCATGCGTGCCCTGCCCGCGGTGGCGCGCGCGATCAGCTCCAACCCCGCCTCCTACGTCTATCTCGCGGAGTCCATCCGCGCCTGGCCCGCTCAGGACGAGCTCGCGCAGGAGATCAGCGACGCGGGGTGGTCGTCGGTGACCTGGCGCAATCTGACGGGGGGCATTGTTGCGGTGCACCATGCGGTCCTGCGCTGATCCCGACACGTCACCGTGACGATCCTTGTGAATCGCTTCACAAGGATCGGGGGCGACGTGGACATTCCCGTATGCTGCAGCGCACGAGCCGAAGGTGGCTCGACCCCAACGGCACCAACTCTTCGATGACCCCTAGGATTGGGGACGTCTGAGCATGACCACGCGCTGGCGACGAAAGGAGAGTGGGCGGGGATGACCGATCCTTACCTACCGGTTCTCTTCCTGTTGGCCCTCGGCCTGCTGTTTGCCGGTGGCTCCATGGCCGGCGGTGCGGTGATGGGCCGCAAGACATACAACCGGGCCAAGTCCGAGGCCTACGAGTGCGGCATTCAGCCCACCCCGCAGGCGCTGGACGGTGGTCGGGTGCCGGTGAAGTACTACCTCACAGCGATGCTGTTCATCGTGTTCGACGTCGAAGTGCTCTTTCTCTACCCCTTCGCCGTGGCGTTTGACCAGGTGGGACTGTTCAGCGTGGTCGCCATGCTGCTGTTCCTCTTCGTGGTCTCCGTTCCGTTCATCTACGAGTGGAGCCGGGGCGGTCTGGAATGGGACTAACAACACAGGGAGTGTGTGACTCATGGGTCTAGAGGAAAAGCTTCCCTCGGGCATCGTGCTGACCTCGGTCGAGGGGCTGGTCGGGCAGATGCAGTCCCGGTCGGTGTGGCCGGCGACCTTCGGGTTGGCGTGCTGCGCGATCGAGATGATGGCCGTGGGCACCCCGGACTACGACATCGCGCGGTTCGGGATGGAACGGTTCGCCGCGACACCGCGCCAAGCTGACTTGATGATCGTGGCCGGCCGGGTCAGTCAAAAGATGGCGCCGGTGGTCCGACAGGTCTATGACCAGATGCCCAACCCCAAGTGGGTGCTTTCGATGGGGGTCTGTGCCAGTTCCGGCGGAATGTTCAACAACTACGCCATCGTGCAGGGCGTGGACCACATCGTCCCGGTCGACATCTATCTGCCGGGCTGTCCGCCCAGACCGCAGATGCTGATCAACGCCCTGTTGGAGCTGCACGAGCAGATCCGCTCCTCGAAGTTCGGGGTTGACCGCGTCAAGGCGGCCCGAGCAGCCGAGGCCGCCGCGCTGAACGCGACGCCGACCCACGAGATGAAGGGGTTGCTCGCGTGACGACAGCGAAGCGAGGCCCGGAGCGAGCGCGGAGTGACGTGCAGAGGAGCACTGCGTGAGCGAAGACAAGGCCAAGGAGGACGCGGTCGCCGAGATCGAGACCGCTGAGGTTGCGGGCGACGAGAACGCTGTCGCCGACGGCAAGAACACGATCGATCGCACGAACGCACCGGCGGCCACCGAGGAGCAGAAGGTCAGCACCACGCGGGCCCAGGAGACAGGGTCCGGAACGGTCAGCTCGATCGACCCGGAGGCCGGCGCGCCGGTCCAGGTAGGCGAGCGCCGAGGGATGTTCGGGGGTTCACTCGGCTCGGACACCTCAGGTTATGGCGGGCTGGTTCAGCCGGTGCTGTTCCCCGGGTCATCGCAGCGACCGTACGGCGGATACTTCGACGAGATCGCCGACCACCTGAAGGACGTTCTCGGCGACAAGCACGACGAGGCCCTGTCCCGGGTGGTCATCGACCGCGCGGAGATGACGCTGCACGTGCCGGCGGAACACCTGCAGCTGGTGGCGCAGAGTTTGCGGGACCATGCCGGACTGCGGTTCGAGATCTGCAGCGGCGTGTCCGGGGTGCACTACCCCGAAGAGACCGGGAGTGAGCTGCACGCGGTCTATCACTTCCTGTCCATCACCAACGGATCGCGTCGGTTGCGGGTCGAGGTTTCCTGCCCGGATGACGACCCGCAGATCCCCTCCATCGTGCAGATCTATCCGGCCGCGGATTGGCACGAACGCGAAACCTTCGACATGTTCGGGATCGTCTTCACCGGACACCCCGCGCTGACGCGCATCCTCATGCCGGACGACTGGCCCGGCCACCCACAGCGCAAGGACTACCCGCTCGGCGGGATCCCTGTGGAATACAAGGGGGCCACCATCCCGGCTCCCAGCGAGCGCAGGAGTTATACCTGATGGCTACTACCCACACCGAGTCCACCGAAACCCAAGACCTCTACGGCGACGACGAGGCCGGTGCCGTGTTCACCGCGGGGGGCGGTGACTGGGATCAGGTGGTCGAGGACATTGCCGCTGTCGGTGAAGAGCGCATCGTGGTCAACATGGGGCCCCAGCACCCCTCGACGCACGGAGTGTTGCGGCTCATTCTCGAACTCGACGGGGAGACCGTGCGTGAGGCACGGGCCGGGATCGGCTATCTGCATACCGGTATCGAGAAGAACATGGAATACCGCACCTGGGTGCAGGGGACCACGTTCTGCACCCGGATGGACTACCTCACCCCGATCTTCAACGAGACGGCATACTGCCTGGCCATCGAGAAGCTGTTGGGCATCACCGACCAGATCCCGCAGCGGGCCAACGACATCCGTGTGCTGACGATGGAGCTCAACCGCATCGGCTCGCACATGATCGCCTTGGGCACCGGGGGGATGGAGCTCGGCGCGACGACCGTGATGACGCTGTGCTTCCGGGAACGTGAGCGGTTGCTCCGGTTCTTCGAGGCGGTCACCGGGCTGCGGATGAACCACGCGTACGTGCGTCCTGGTGGAGTGGCCCAAGACGTCCCGGCCGGTGCCCTGGACCTCCTCGAGGACGAGCTGGTCGACCTCAAGCGCGGGATGCGAGAGCTGGAGTCTTTGCTGCTGCAGAACCCGGTGTTGCGCGGCCGCACCGTCGACGTCGGTCACCTGAGCCTGACCGGGTGCATGGCCTTGGGCATCACCGGGCCGATTCTGCGCTCCACCGGTCTGCCGCACGACCTGCGCAAGTCCGACCCGTACTGCGGCTACGAGACCTACGACTTCGACGTCATCACCCGCGACAGCCAGGACGCCTACGGCCGACTGTGCATCCGCATCGACGAGATGTGGGAGTCGATCAAGATCTCGGAGCAGGCCATCGCTCGACTGCGGGCCTCCGAAGGCCAGCCGGTGATGGTCGCCGACAAGAAGATCGCCTGGCCCGCCCAGCTCAGTGTCGGAGCCGACGGCCAAGGCAACTCCTTGGACCACATCCGCAAGATCATGGGCGAGTCGATGGAGTCCCTGATCCATCACTTCAAGCTGGTGACCGAGGGCTTCCGGGTGCCACCTGGGCAGGCCTACGCCGCGATCGAGTCACCCAAGGGGGAGCTCGCCGTGCACGTCGTCTCCGACGGGGGGACGCGCCCGTTCCGGGCGCACTTCAGGGACCCGTCGTTCAACAATCTGCAGGCTGCCTCGGTGCTGAGCGAGGGCGGCCTCGTGGCGGACGTGATCGTGGCCGTGGCCTCGATCGACCCCGTCATGGGTGGTGTTGACCGATGACCGGCGTGAACGGCACCACGGGTGCGGTCCCCGGGGACACCCGGGAGCAACTTCACGAGGCGACCACGCAGGGGCCTATCCACCACCACACCCCGCTGCAGCCTTCGCAGGAGGACTATCCCGCACAGGTTCTGGGCGAGATGCAGGCCGACGCCGCCCTGATCATCGCCAAATACCCGCAACCGCGGTCGGCCCTGCTGCCCCTGCTGCACCTGGTGCAGAGCGTCGACGGCTACATCACCGGTCGCGGTGTGCACTTCTGCGCCGATCAGCTGGACCTCAGCACCGCCGAGGTCAGCGGCGTCGCGACGTTCTACACGCAGTACAAGCGTCACCCCAACGGTGAGTACACGGTCGGGGTCTGCACCAACACGCTGTGCGCCATCATGGGCGGCGACCAGATCTTCGAGGAGGTCAGTGACCATCTGGGGATCGGTCACGACGAGACCACCGACGACGGCAAGATCACGCTGGAGCGGGTGGAGTGCAATGCCGCCTGTGACTACGCGCCGGTGGTGATGGTCAACTGGGAGTTCTTCGACAACCAGACCCCGGAGTCCTCCACGTCGTTGGTCGATGAGCTGCGGTCCGGCAGTGACGTCGTGCCCACGCGGGGCGCGGCCAAGGTCTGCACGTTCAAGCAGGTCTCCCGGGTCCTCGCCGGATTCAGCGATGGCCGCGCCAACGAGGGAGTCGGCGCAGGCGCTCCTTCCCTGGAAGGTTTGCGTGTCGCACATGCGCACGACTGGGTGGCCCCGGTCGGGGCGCGCCAGCCGTACGCCGACGGCGGAGAGCACGAGCCTGCGGAGAGCACGAGCTTCGACACCGCGGCGGCCGACGAGGGCACGCAGCCCAAAGCGGGCCAACGCAGTTCCACCAACGCGCCGACCAACTCCGCCGACGAAAAGCCGAGCGACGGCAAGGTCAACAGCGAAACCGAACCTGGCGAAGCCACAAGCACCGGAGGAGACGACTCGTGAGCGCTCAGCTGACTCCGATCCTGTCTCAGTTCTGGGATCACCCCCAGTCCTGGACGTTGGACACCTACGAACAGCACGACGGGTATGCCGCCCTGCGTACCGCGTTGGACACCCCCACCGACGATCTCGTCGAGATGGCCAAGTCATCCGGTCTGCGCGGCCGTGGTGGCGCCGGATTCCCGACCGGCATGAAGTGGGGCTTCCTTCCTCCCGACGACGGGGGTCCGCGTTATCTGGTGATCAACGCGGACGAGTCCGAGCCCGGCACGTGCAAAGACACCCCGCTGTTGATGGCTGCCCCCCACTTCTTGATCGAGGGCATGATCATCACGTCCTTCGCGATCGGCTGTAAGCACGCGTTCATCTATATCCGCGGCGAGATCGTGCACGTCCTGCGCCGGGTCCAGCTGGCCGTCGAAGAGGCCTACGCCGCAGGCTACTTGGGCAAGGACATCCTGGGGTCCGGCTTCGACCTCGACATCACGGTGCATTCCGGTGCCGGTGCCTACATCTGTGGTGAAGAGACGGCGCTGCTGGACAGCCTCGAAGGTCGCCGGGGGCAACCGCGCCTCAAGCCGCCGTTCCCGGCCGTGGCCGGTCTCTACGCTCGCCCGACCGTGGTCAACAACGTCGAGAGCATCGCCAGCGTGCCCTCCATCGTGTTGCACGGCAGCGACTGGTTCTCCGACTTGGGCACCGAGAAGAGCAAGGGATATGGCCTGTTCAGCCTGTCCGGTCACATCACTCGGCCCGGCCAGTACGAAGCCCCGCTCGGCATCACCTTGCGCGAGCTGCTGGAGATGGCCGGCGGCATTCGTGACGGGCACCAGCTGAAGTTCTGGACCCCGGGCGGCTCCTCGACCCCGATCCTCACCGATGAGCACCTCGACGTGCCGTTGGACTTCGAGTCGGTCGCCGAAGCCGGGTCGATGTTGGGCACCCGGGCGTTGCAGATCTTCGACGAGACCACCTCGGTGGTGCGGGCGGTGTCCCGATGGACCGACTTCTACGCCCACGAATCCTGCGGCAAGTGCACGCCGTGCCGGGAGGGCACGTTCTGGTTGAAGCAGATCATGGAACGTCTGGAGGCCGGCCACGGCACCGAGGACGACATCGACAAGCTGGTCGACATCTGTGACAACATCCTGGGTCGATCGTTCTGTGCGCTCGGTGACGGCGCGACCAGCCCGATCACCTCTGCCGTGCAGTACTTCCGGGAGGAGTTCGAGGCGGGCATGCACACCAGCTGCGCGGAGCTCTTCCCACCCCAGCACTCGACGCTGTTCGCGAAGGAGACGCTGCCCGCATGACGGTCAACACCTCACCCGCAGCCGGTGGCAACGCCGTCGACGAGGGCGACAACGCCGCCATCCCCGACGAGCCCAAGAAGGTCACCCTGACCGTCGACGGCGTCGAGGTGTCGGTCCCCGAAGGCACGCTGGTCATTCGGGCTGCCGAGCAGATCGGCGTCCAGATCCCGCGGTTCTGCGACCACCCGTTGCTGGACCCGGTGGGAGCGTGCCGGCAGTGTCTGGTCGACGTGGCGATGCCGGACCGCGAGGGCAACCTGCGCCCCATGCCCAAGCCCCAAGCCTCGTGCACGATGGCGGTCGGGGAGGGCATGGAGGTCAAGACCCAGCACTCGTCGCCGGTGGCCGAGAAGGCCCAGCACGGCGTGATGGAACTGCTGCTGATCAACCACCCGCTGGACTGCCCGGTGTGTGACAAGGGCGGCGAATGCCCGTTGCAGAACCAAGCGATGTCCAATGGTCGACCGACCAGTCGCTTCGAAGACATCAAGCGCACCTTCCCCAAGCCGATCAACATCTCCGCGCAGGTGTTGCTGGACCGCGAGCGGTGCGTCCTCTGTGCCCGATGCACCCGGTTCTCCGACCAGATCGCCGGTGACCCGTTCATCGCGCTCATCGAGCGCGGAGCGTTGCAGCAGGTCGGCATCTACGAAGAGAAGCCGTTCGAGTCCTACTTCTCCGGCAACACGGTGCAGATCTGCCCCGTCGGGGCACTGACCGGCTCGGCATACCGGTTCCGTTCCCGGCCCTTCGACCTGGTCTCCACCCCCAGCGTCTGCGAACACTGCGCCTCAGGCTGCTCGATCCGCACCGACCACCGCCGCGGGACCGTCCTTCGCCGGATGGCGATGGATGACCCCGAGGTCAACGAGGAGTGGAACTGTGACAAAGGCCGCTGGGCCTTCACCTACGCGACGATGCCTGACCGTCTGCGCGACCCGGTGGTGCGAGGTGCCGATGGCCACTACGCGGTGGCCACCTGGAACGAAGCATTGACTGCGGCGGCGGGACGGTTGTCGGCCGCCTCGGCTGAGCCCGGTGCGGGCGCGGCGGTGTTGGTAGGCGGACGGGCGAGCGTTGAGGACGCCTACGCCTACAGCAAGTTCGCCCGGGTGGCGCTGCATACCAACGACATCGACTTCCGAGCCCGACCGCATTCGGCTGAGGAGGCCGACTTCCTGGCCTCAAGCATCGTCAACCACTACGGTCTGACGTATGCCGACCTCGAGAGCGCCAGCGCGGTGCTGTTGGTGGGCCTGGAACCAGAGGACGAAAGCCCGATCGTGTTCCTGCGTTTGCGCAAGGCCAACCGGAAGAACAGCACCGCCGTGTATTCGGTGGCACCGTTCGGCACGCGAGGACTCGCCAAGATGAACGGCACGCTGATCCCGGCCGCCCCGGGCACCGAAGCAGAGATCTTGCACGCTCTCGGTGCGCGCCGTCAGGACGACGGTGAAGCACACGAGGGTGTGACCGAGCCGCTGCCGCAGTCAGATCCGTTGCCCATGGCCTCCGACGCACTCACCAGTGACGCCGTGATCCTGGTCGGCGAGCGGCTGGCCGGTGTGCCGGGTGGGTTGTCGGCTGCCGCGGCGCTGGCCAACGTGACCGGAGCGCGCATCGGCTGGGTCCCCCGGCGGGCCGGTGAACGAGGTGCGCTCGCCGTCGGTGCCCTGCCCAACCTGCTGCCCGGGGGCCGACCCGTCGGTGACGAAACCGCCCGCGGTGAGGTCGCCCAGGCCTGGTCGGCTGACCTGCCCGTCAACGAGGGCAAGGACACGACGGCCATCCTGCGCGGTGTGCTCGACGGCGAGATCTCCACGTTGCTCGTCGGTGGGGTGGACCCCGATGACCTGCCCGATCCGGTGCTCGCCAAGGCGGCCTTGGAGAAGGCCTACGTGGTGTCCCTGGAGATCCGCGAGTCGGCAGTCCACGACTACGCCGACGTGATTCTGCCGGTAGCCCCGCAACAGGAGAAAGCCGGGTCGTATGCCGACTGGGAGGGCCGTCTTCGTCCCTTCGACAAGGCAGTGACGTCCAACGCGTGGAGTGATCACGCGATGATCGATGCCCTGGCCACGCAGATGGGTGTGCGCCTGGGGGCGCGGAGTCTGACCGCCCTACGGCACGAGATGACTGACCTCGGCGCCTGGGAGTCGCCGTTGTCGATGGGCGTGGTTGCGCCCGTGGCACCGGCAGAGCCCGGCGACGGGGAAGCGATCCTGGCGACGTGGCACCACCTGCTGGACGCGGGCTCGCTCCAGGACGGGGAGCCTTTCCTGGCCGGGACGGCTCCGCTGGCCGCCGCCAGGATGTCGCCGATGACGGCCGCCGGCATCGGCGCCGCCGACGGCGGATACGTGTCGGTGAGCCGTGGAGCAGGCGTGATCACCGTGCCGTTGACGGTGACCGCGATGCCTGACCACGTCGTGTGGTTGCCGACCAACTCAGTGGGGTCCTCGGTGCGTTCGACCCTGGGCGTCGACGCCGGGGCCGTGGTGCGCATTGCCTCCGCGCACAGTCCGGTCGCCTCGGAAGGCCGTCCATGATCACCGCCCCGATGTCCGCGTTCCACGCCGGCAACGCGCTCGTGACCGCCGACCTGCCCGCCTCCGACTTCAGTGACACCCCGTGGTGGCTGTCGGTGATCAAGGCGTTGATGATCTTTGTGTTCCTGCTGGTGCAGGTGCTGATCGTGATCTGGTTCGAACGTCGAGTGATCGGACGCATGCAGCAGCGCCCCGGACCCAACCGGTTCGGTCCCTTCGGACTGTTGCAGACGTTGGCCGACGGTCTGAAGCTGATGATGAAGGAAGACGTCACCCCGAAGGCCGCGGACAAGGTGATGTTCATCATCGCTCCGTTGATCGTGGGCTCGTTGGCGTTCGTCTCGTTCGCGATCATCCCGATGGGGGGCACGGTCGAGATGTTCGGCCACACCACCCCTCTGCAGCTCACGGACACCCCGGTGGCGACGCTTCTCGTCCTGGCCATCGCCGGAGTCGGAGCCTACGGATTCGTGCTGGCCGGGTGGTCATCGGGATCGACGTATCCACTGTTGGGTGGCCTGCGCTCGACGGCCCAAGTGATTTCCTACGAGATCGCGATGGGCCTGTCACTGGTGGCCGTGTTCCTGTATGCGGGGTCGATGTCGACCTCGCAGATCGTCGCCGCCCAGGCCGACCTGTGGTACGTCATACCCCTGTTCTTCTCGTTCGTCATCTACCTCGTCACGATGGTGGGCGAGACCAACCGACTTCCGTTCGACCTTGCCGAAGGCGAGGGCGAGCTCGGTGGCGGATTCCACACCGAGTATTCGTCGATGAAGTTCGGCATGTTCTTCCTCGGTGAGTACATCAACATGTTCACCGTGTCGGCGCTGGCCACGACCCTCTTCCTCGGCGGTTGGCACGCCCCACCCGGCATCGCGGCCATCAACAGCGGGATGTTCGACCAGGGATGGTGGGGTCTGATCTGGTTCACGGCCAAGATGTGGCTGTTCATCTTCGGATACGTGTGGCTGCGTGGCACCCTGCCGCGCGTCCGTTACGACCAGTTCATGAAGCTGGGCTGGAAGTTGATGATCCCGGCCGCCCTCGTCTGGGTCATCGCGGTCGCGCTGATCCGAGCAGCTCAGATCGGTTACTTCGGGGACAGCCAGTGGGCCACCGTGATCACGGTCGTGGTCATTGCCGTGTTGGTCATCATTCCGCTGACCCTGCTCTCGATGAAGAAAGACGCACAAGAGCGCGAAGAGCGGCAAGCCCGCGTCCCGGCCGATGAGATCGACCCGTTCGCCGGCGGCTACCCCGTGCCGCCGTTGCCAGGGCAACGGCTGGTCGAGCGCCCCAAGGCGGTCAAGGCCGCTGAGCCGGTGACCGTTGACGCCAGATCGGGATCCACACGCGACCCATCGGAGGATGACCGTGGCTGACGAAGACCAGAAGGCACAAGACATCGAACTGACCGGCAGCAAGGGTGAAGACATCCTCCAGCCGGAGGGCAGCACCGGTAAGAACACGGACGACATTGCCCCCGCTCGGCGAGCCGACGAAGGCAAACAGGACGACAAGAAGACCGGCTTCATCTCCGACTTCCTCGCGCCGGTGGCGGGGTTCGGTGTGTCCTTCAGCACCATGTTCCGCAAGGTGAAGACCGAGGAATACCCCGAGAAGCCTCGCCCCACACAGGCCCGCTTCCACGGCAGACATCAGTTGAACCGGTATGCCGACGGCTTGGAGAAGTGCATCGGTTGCGAGCTGTGCGCCTGGGCGTGCCCGGCGGACGCCATCCTGGTGGAAGGCGCCGACAACACCGAAGAGGCACGGTTCTCCCCCGGTGAGCGCTACGGCCGCGTCTATCAGATCAACTACCTGCGGTGCATCTTCTGCGGGCTGTGCATCGAGGCGTGCCCGACGCGCGCCCTGACGATGACCAACGAGTACGAGATCGCCGACAGCGAGCGGGCACCGCTGATCTACGAAAAGCACCAGCTCCTGGCGCCCATGGGTGAGGGTATGCTTCGCGCGCCCCTTCCGATGGCGGACGGCACCGATGACAGGGACTACTACATGGGTCGCATCACCGGACCTGACCAGTCGCAGCGGGACTATGTCGCTGCTCGCGATAAGCAGATGCCCGACGGTGCAGCCGATCACGACAACGCGCAGGAGGTCTACCGGTGAGTGGAGGAGAGGCACTGCTGTTCTGGGTGCTCGGCCCCGCCACCGTTCTGGGGGCCCTCGGCCTCCTTTTCTCCCACAAGGCCGTGCACGCCGCGATGTCCACGGCCCTGGTGATGATCTCGCTGGGCGTCTTCTACATCGCCCAAGACGCCGAGTTCGTCGGGATCATCCAGATCTTCGTGTATTCGGGCGCGGTGATGATGTTGTTCCTCTTCGTCGTCATGCTCGTGGGTGTCGACGCCTCCGACTCCCTGGTCGAAACGCTGCCCGGGCAGCGCGTCTTCGCCTACCTCTTCGGTCTGGTGTTCGCCGTCGTCATCATGCTCGGGTTGGCCCGAGTCGACTATGGCGACCCGGTGGGCTTGGCGGCCGTGCAGGAGGAAGGCACCGTGACCGGGTTGGCCCGCGAGATCTTCACCCGTCAGGTGTTCGGGTTCGAGGTCTTGGGGATTCTGCTGGTCATCGCCGTGATGGGGGCCATGGTGCTGGCCCACCACGAACGGTTGACTCCGCACATCTCGCAGCGCAGACGTTCCGACCAGACGGTCGCGGGCGGCAAGTGGCTCGCGGGTCGCCCCAACCCAGGGGTGTACGCGCGCCACAACGCGGCCGACACACCGGCCCTGCTGCCCGACGGGACGCCGGCCGAGGAGTCGGTCCCGCGGGTCCTGGTGGCCAGGGGCCAGGTCGCCTCGATGACCGGTTTCGCGGCCACCACCGACGCGGCCTACGAAGCCATCGGTGAGCAGGATCAGGAGCAGGACGGTGTGACGCTGATGGGGCAGGACGATGTTGACGGCGCGGACGGGGATGAGACCCGATGACGCTGGCTGCCTACATCTATCTGGCCACGATCTTGTTCACCATCGGGGCGCTCGTGGTCCTCACCCGCCGCAACACGATCGTCGTCTTCATGGGCGTCGAGCTGATGTTGAACGCCTGCAACTTGTCTTTGGTGACGTTCTCCCGGATGCACGGGACGCTGGACGGGCAGGTCTATGCCCTCTTCGTGATGGTGGTTGCTGCCGCCGAAGTGGTCGTCGGCTTGGCCATCATCATGTCCATCTTTCGCGCCCGTCGCTCCGCATCCGTGGACGACGCCAACCTGTTGAAGTTGTAAGGAGCGGGTGTCTGTGCTTTTCGGTACCGCTGGCTTTGCGCTGGCCGATCCCAGTGCGGTCCGCGCTGCGCAGGCCGATGGCTTCGCCGCCTACGGGTGGCTGATGGTCGCGTTGCCGCTACTCGGTGCGGCGATCCTGCTGGTGGGCGGGAAGGCCGCGAACTCGTGGGGGCCCGCCTTGGCGGTGGGTTTGTCGTGGGCCAGCTTCGCGGTGGGCGTGGGCATCGTCGCGCAGCTCGCGGGTATGCCGAGCGAGGAGCGAGCGCTGTCGGTCCAGCTTTGGGACTGGGTCTCGGCGGGCAGTCTCAGCGTCAACGTGGGGTTCCTGCTCGATCCACTCTCGTTGACCTTCGTCATGCTGATCACCTTCGTGGGCTCGCTCATCCACGTGTACTCGCTGGGGTACATGGAGCATGACCCGGACAAGCGGCGTTTCTTTGCCTATCTGAACCTCTTCGTCGCAGCGATGCTGATCCTGGTCCTGGCCGACTCCTACCTCTTGCTCTTCGTGGGCTGGGAGGGCGTGGGTCTCGCGTCCTACCTGTTGATCGGCTTCTGGAACTGGAACCCAGAGTTCGCGACCGCGGCCAACAAGGCGTTCGTGGTCAACCGGATCGGTGACGTCGGCCTGATCACCGCGATGGCCGTGCTGTTCTCCAGCCTGGGCGCCTTGGATTTCGCCACCGTGCACGGCGACGCCGCATCGATGAGCCAGGGAACGCTCCTGGCGGTCGGCCTGCTCCTGCTGCTCGCCGCCTGTGGGAAGTCGGCCCAGTTCCCGCTGCAGTCGTGGCTGGGTGACGCCATGGCCGGTCCGACCCCGGTGTCTGCGCTGATTCACGCCGCGACCATGGTCACCGCCGGCGTCTATCTGGTGGCTCGCAGCCAGGCCGTCTACGACCTCACCCCCGATGCCCGACTGGCCGTCGCCTCCGTCGGTGCCATCACGCTCATCTACGGAGCGATTGTCGGTTGCGCCAAGGACGACCTCAAGAAGGCCCTGGCCGCCTCCACCATGAGCCAGATCGGCTACATGATGCTCGCGGTCGGACTGGGCCCGATCGGCTACGTCTTCGCCATCTTCCATCTCCTCACTCACGGCTTCTTCAAGGCCGGCATGTTCCTGGGTGCCGGCTCGGTGATGCACGCCATGAGCAACCGCGTCGACATGCGCCGGTTCGGTGGCCTCAGTGGCGCGATGAAGATCACCTGGATCACCTTCATGATGGGCTGGCTGGCCATCCTCGGAGTGCCGCCGTTTGCTGGGTTCTGGTCCAAGGACAAGATCATCGAAACGGCGTTCGTCGGGGAGGGCTGGCAGCCGTGGGTCTTCGGCCTGACGGCGCTGATCGGCGCCGGCATCACCGCCTTCTACATGTCCAGGCTCTTCTTCATGACCTTTCAGGGGACAGCGCGCTGGGAAGATGACCAGCACCCGCACGAATCTCCGCTGAGCATGACGGTCCCGATGATGATTCTGGCCGTGGGGTCGATTGGTCTCGGCGCTGCCCTCGGCCCGACCGGGCTGTTGGAAGGCTGGCTGGAGCCGGTGTTCGGACACCAGGAGCACGATGAGCCGGTGCTCGCCATTTGGCTGATCATCACCTTGACGTTGTTGTTAGTGGTTCTCGGCGCTGCCCTGGCCTACAAGATGTACTGGAAGGAAGACGTGCCGCAGACCGCTCCGGAGGCCACATTCGTCACCCGTGCAGCCCGCCGCGACCTGTTCCAAGACGACTTCAACGAGGTGTTCCTGCGAGCACCGGGGCAAGGTCTGGTCGACATCACCACGGCCACTGATCGAGACGTCGTGGACGGCGGGCTCGTCGCCAGGACTACCGGTGGTGTGGTCGGTCTGTCCACGATGCTGCGTCGCACTCAGACCGGGTTCGTCCGTTCTTACGCCATGACCATGCTGATCGGCATCGTGGCCGTCCTCGGCGCCGTGTTGGTGATGCAGTGATGAGTGACTTTCCCTGGCTGACCACCTTGCTGTTGGTCCCCCTGGTCGGTGGCGCGGTCGTGGCGATGCTGCCCAAGGGTTTCGCCAAGGTGCGCGAGGTATCGCTCGGGATCGCCGTGGTGACCTTGGTGCTGGGCGTGCTCACGGCCTTCCAGTTCGAGGTCGCCTCGGACACCCAGTTCCAGCTGTCCGAGGTGTACTCCTGGATTCCGCAGTTCGGGGTCAGCTACGCCCTGGGCATCGACGGAATCTCGCTGACCATGATCCTGCTCGGTGTGGTGCTGGTCCCGATCTGCCTCCTTGCCGCGTGGGACGACGTGCCGGTGCAGGACAGTCGACGCCAGCAGGGTTACTTCGCGTTGATGTTGGTCCTCGAAGCGTTCATGATCGGTGTCTTCGCTGCCACCGACGTCTTCTTGTTCTACGTCTTCTTCGAAGCGATGCTCATCCCGGTCTACTTCCTGATCGGGTCGTTCGGCGGACCGGGTCGAGCCAAGGCGGCGACGAGCTTCTTGCTGTATTCGTTGCTCGGCGGGCTGATCATGCTGGTGGCCGTGATCGCGGTCTATCTGCAGGGCCCCGGTGGCGCAGACGGATTCTTGATCGAGAACCTCACCGGCCTCGAGATGAGCACACTGGTCGAGCGCTTGCTCTTCGTCGGGTTCTTCATTGCCTTCGCGATCAAGGCGCCGATGTGGCCGGTGCATACCTGGCTGCCGCAGGCGGCCAGTGAGGCGCGGCCAGCAACGTCCGTGCTGTTGGTCGGTGTCCTGGACAAGGTCGGCACGTTCGGCATGATCCGCTTCTGCCTGCAGCTCTTCCCCGACGCCAGCCGTTGGGCCACCCCCGTCGTGATGACCTTTGCGGTGCTCTCGATTCTGATCGGGGCCGCGCTGGCCATCGGTCAACGCGACATGATGCGTCTGATCGCCTACACTTCGATCAGCCACTTCGGGTTCATCGTGCTCGGCATCTTCGCCGTCACCACGGTCAGCCAGACGGGGTCGACGCTCTATATGGTCAACCACGGCTTTACGACCGCGGCCCTGTTCTTGATCGCTGCCATGCTCATCCAGCGTCGCGGGACGCGGGACATCATGGCCTTCGGTGGCTGGCAGCGGGTCACTCCGTTGATCGCCGGCTCGTTGCTGATTGCCGGACTCTCGGGCTTGGCGTTGCCGGGTCTGAACTCGTTCGTCTCGGAGTTCATGGTCATCATCGGTACGTTCCAGACCTACCCGGTGTTCTCCGTCATCGGCACCATGGGCGTCATCCTCGCTGCGCTCTACATCCTGTTGATGTATCAGAAGGTGGCTACCGGCCCGAAGCCTGAGGCGTTCGCCGACACCCCGGACATGAGCATGCGGGAGAAGGCTGTGGTGGCCCCGTTGATCGTGGCCTTCCTGTTCCTGGGCTTCTATCCCAAGCCCGCCCTGGACGTGCTCGAACCAGCGGTTCAGACCACCTTGCAGTACGTCGGGGTGAGTGATCCGGCACCGTCCGGAGACTCCGCCGGCGCCGTCGAAGGGAGTGAGGACTGATGACGTTCACTGCTCCTGAGATTGACTACTTGGCGTTGCTGCCGCTGATCATCGTCTTTGCCGGTGGGCTGGTCGGGGTCGCGGTGGAGGGGTTCGCCGGTCGCGGCCGTCGTTACGGCATACAGATGCCGCTGACGCTCGTCACACTGGTGCTGGCCTTGGTTGCCGTGATCGTGATCGGACCCGAGCACCAGGGCCTGACGGCTGCGGGTGCGGTGGCCAACGATGGTCCCGCCCTGTTGTTGCAGGGACTGATTCTGTCGTTGTCGATCATCGGTGTGATGGTGATGAGCGAGCGCATGGGCGGCAACGTCCCCGATGCCTTCACCCAGGCTGGGGTCTCGGTGCCGGGCTCTGCGGAAGAGGCGCTGGCCGTCAAGGTCGGGGCGACGACGACCGAGATCTATCCGCTGACGTTGCTCGGCGTCGGCGGGATGATGCTCTTCCCGATGGCTAACGACCTCGTGGTCATGTTCATCGCCTTGGAGATTTTGTCCTTGCCGCTGTACATCATGTGCGGGTTGGCCCGGCGCCGCCGGTTGCTGTCCCAGGAAGCATCGCTGAAGTACTTCCTGTTGGGCGCCTTTTCCTCCGCGTTCTTCTTGTTCGGATCGGCGTTGGTCTACGGCTATGCCGGCTCCATGCGGTTCGATCAGATCGCGCTCGCGATCACCAGTGAGATCGGGATGGACGGGTTGCTCATGCCCGGCCTGCTCCTGATTGCCACCGGGCTGTTGTTCAAGGTCGGTGCGGTGCCGTTCCACGCCTGGACCCCTGACGTCTACCAAGGGGCCCCCACGCCGGTGACCGGCTTCATGGCCGCTTGCACCAAGGTCGCAGCCTTTGGTGCCTTGCTGCGCGTCTTCTACGTCGCCGGCGAGTCCGCCCGGTTGGACTGGCAGCCGATCTTGGCCGCGGTCGCCGCCCTGACGATGATCGTGGGCGCCGTGATGTCGGTCGGACAGAACGACATCAAGCGCCTGCTGGCCTACTCCTCGATCGCGCACGCGGGCTTCATCCTCGTCGGATTCCTCGCCTTGGACTCCGCCGGCGTCTCCGGGACGATGTTCTACCTGGCGGCTTACGGGTTCATGACGATCCCCGCATTCGCCCTGGTGACCCTGGTGCGCTCGGCCGGCACGGAGGCGACGCACGTATCGCAATGGTCCGGCTTGGCCAAGGCGCATCCGTGGGTGGCGGCAGGATTCAGCTTCCTGCTGCTGGCCTTCGCGGGCATTCCGCTCACCAGTGGGTTCACCGGCAAGTTCGCGGTCTTCTCCGCGGCCGTGGCCAACGACGGCACCTGGCTCGCCGTGATCGGCGTGCTGGCCAGCGCGGTGACGGCGTACGTCTACTTCCGGGTCATCGTCGTGATGTACTTCGGTGAACGCACCGGTGACACCGTCGCCGTGACCCCCTCCGCCCTGACCACCTTCGCCGTGGCAGTCGGATTGCTGGTCACGCTGGGGCTGGGCGTCATGCCCTCGCCCATGCTGGAGTTGGCTCAGCAGGCATCGCAGTTCATTCGGTGATGGCGACCGCGCCGACCTTGCTTCCCGGCGCCGACGGGGAACTGCAAGAAGCCTTGATGTCGGGTTTGGCGGCGGTTGACGTGCGGCTGCGCCAGGTGGTCGACCACGACGATCCGTTCATCGCTGAGGCGGCTGGCCACCTGTCCAGCGCGGGTGGCAAGCGGTTCCGTCCCCTGCTGACCCTGCTGTCCGCCCAGGTCGCGGGTCCGATCAACGACCGGGTGATCGACGCGGCCGTTGGTGTCGAGCTGACCCACTTGGCCTCGCTGTATCACGACGACGTGATGGACGAGGCGGAGTTGCGGCGGGGCGTGCAGAGCGCCAACGTGCGGTACGGCAACGCGACGTCGATCCTGGTCGGAGACCTCCTGTTTGGAACGGCTTCGTCGGTGATCGCTGATCTGGGGGCCGAGGCGGTGAAGATCCAGGCCGAGACCTTTGTGCGGCTGTGTTCGGGTCAGATCCGTGACGAGCGGCCGCCGGCGGACGGTGACGACGCCATCGAGCACTACTTAGGTGTGCTCGCGGACAAGACCGGATCGCTGATCGCCACCGCAGCCCGTTACGGCGCCATGTTCGGTGGTGCCCGCCCAGAAGTGGTCACGACCCTGACCGCATTCGGTGAACAGCTCGGCACGGTGTTTCAGCTGGCTGATGACCTGCTCGACATCTCCTCGGACCTGCAGGTGTCCGGCAAGATGCCCGGTGCCGATCTCCGCGAGGGCAAGGTGACACTGCCCGTGCTGTACGCCCGGTCCATGACGAGGCCGCAGGACGTCCGGCTGATCGAGCTGCTCAGTGGACCGGTCGCTGATCCGGCCGAGGTGGCTGAGGCCGTCGGCTTGTTGCGCGAGCATCCGGCCATGAACGCGGCTCGTGAGCACACGGCTCGGTTGGCCGCCCAGACCCGGTCGTTGATCGACGACTTGGGCAGCGGACCCGCGCCGGACGCGCTCCGCTCGCTCGTCGACGGCGTGGCTGACCGCGCTCAGTAGACCGATGCCCGCGCGAAGACAAGGGTCGCGGCCGGTGCTCGCAGGGGCGACGGCGATGCTGCCGATGGGTGTCCTCCTGGCCAGTTCCCTGCTGTTCACCTCGACTCGAGCAACCGGGTCGCCGGTGGTCGCTCTGGGGCCAACGTTCTCTGCCACGGTCGTGGCGGTGGTCGCGGCCGCCCTCGTCAGTGTCCTGTCCGGGTGGCTCAGCCCGACCTCGACCCGGCTGGCCCTCACCGCATGCGCCGCGGTGACCGCAGCCGGCACGGCATACATCGTGATGGGACAGGCTGGGCTGTCCCCGGCACTGAGTGCGCTGGTGGCCGCGTTGGCTGGTGCACTCTGGGCGCGGTTGGTGTTCGGCTTCTTCGCCCTGGACCCGGTGAGTCGAGCCGAGTTGATCGATCGCATTCCGGAACGCGATCGGGTCGGGGTGAGGCCTAGCCCCGAGACGGTCGCGGCGTCGACGGCAGAGGCGGCACCGTGGGACGTGCAGCTGCGGTCGGTGCGGATGCAGCGCCTGTCCATCTACGGGGCGGTCGTCTTCGGTGCCGTTCTTGCCTTCTCGCTCGGATCGACCCCGCTGTGGTGGGTCGTTGTGATCGTGGTGGCAGGTAGTGCCTTCTGCGCGGCCATGGCGGCCTGGTCAGCGGTGCAGATGAGCATCGACCAGCGGGGGCTGACCATCCGCTCGCTGCGTGCTCCCGTCGACCTGGTGAAGGTGGCGCCAGCAGAGATTGTGGGAGTCTCCAGCGTCGAGATCGACCCGCTGGAGTGGGGCGGTTGGGGGCTGCAATGGAACGCCCGGCATACCGCATACATTCGCAGCGGTGGCCCGGGACTCGTGGTCTATCGACGTAGTGGCCGGCCGCTGGCCGTCGAGATTCCCGAGGGCTCCTCGACGGCCGAGGCCGGCGCTGTGCTGTTGCGACGGATCGCGGGCCGGGCCGGGTCTACCTGACCACGCCGGCCTGACCACGCCCGGCCTGAGCACGTTCTACCTGTATACGTGGATGATGCCCGGTCGAGGCTGTCCATCGCCCGTGTAGGGGAAGTGGGAAACCACGCTGTCCGGGGTCGCCCCATCCACCTCACCGGGGTGCTGGACCGCCACCAGGACGGTGTTGTCCTTCAGCGCGACAACGGGTCCGCAGCACTCCGCCCCGACCGGAACCGACAAGAACTGCTGCACGTGCCCCTTCTCCTTGCCACGTAGCGGCATGTAGAACAGACCATCGCATGCACCCAGCGTGCCCGGCATACCGTCCGTGGCGATCCAGAGGTCTCCGCAATCGTCGAAGGCCACATTGTCCGGACAGCTAATCGGGCTGACGTCGCTCTTGTCGTAGCCGGAGAAGTACGTCGTGGGGTCATCGGGGTCCCCGGCGATGAGCACCAACGTCCAGCGGAACCGGCGAGCCGTCGGATCATCGCCCCGTTCTCTCAGCTCCAGCACGTGACCGAACTTGTTGTTCGCCCTGGGGTTGGCCTCGTTGATCTGCTCCGGGGTGCGCTTGGTGTTGTTGGTCAGCGCCACATAGACCCGTCCCGTCCGCGGACTGGGCTGCACGTCCTCGGGACGGTCCATCTTGGTGGGACCGGCGGCATCAGCCGCCAGACGCGTATAGATGAGCACCTCCTCGAGGCTGAACCCCGGCACGCAGGACCTGTTGTCCTCGACCAACGGAATCCACTTCCCGATGCCGTCACTGACCCCGTCCTCGAACCCGTCGCCGTAGAACTTGGCCACGTAGAGATTGCCCTCGGACAGCAGCGTCATGTTGTGGCGCGTGTTCCCCCGCCGGTACTTCCTGCGAGAAACGAACTTGTAAAGGTAGTCGAAGCGCTCGTCATCACCCATGTAGGCCACTGCGTGCCCGCCGTCAGCGATGCGCACCGTGGCGCCTTCGTGTTTGAAGCGGCCCATCGCCGTGTGCTTGACGGGCGTGGAGGTCGGGTCATCCGGATCAACCTCGATGACCCACCCGAAGCGGTTCACTTCGTTCGGCTCGGCAGCGACCGAGAAACGAGGATCGACTCGTTCCCACCCTCTGCCTCCGGAGGTGATGCCGTAGCGAGCCAAGGCACCCGTACCGTCCGGGGCGTCGGTGGAGTCGAAGTACTGGTTGAAGTTCTCCTCGCCGGACAGGACCGTGCCCCAGGGAGTGTCCCCACCGGAGCAGTTGTTCAGGGTGCCGAGCACGGAGGTGCCGGTGGGGTCGGCCGAGGTGCGCACGCCAGGACTCCCAGCGGCCGGCCCATCGAGAATGAACTC
The DNA here is from genome assembly GCA_049650845.1 of Ornithinimicrobium sp. Classification (GTDB taxonomy): domain Bacteria; phylum Actinomycetota; class Actinomycetes; order Actinomycetales; family Dermatophilaceae; genus Ornithinicoccus. Next base: position 20,729 of record JBASAZ010000022.1, on the reverse strand, counting down.
GGTGCCGACGTGGATACGCCGGTTGCGACGGCCAGTGCGGTGATAGCGCCAGGGCGAACGCTTGTTGCGCCGGCTCACCTCCACGACCGTCATGCCGTGCGCGGCCATGATGATCTCGATCTGTTCCTCGCTGAGGTCCTCCGAGCCGGCCACCCCGCGGAACATCAGCTGGTCGTTGGTGTACTCGTTGTTGAACACCAACACCCCGCGGTTCTTGTGGTGGCCGCGGCTCCCGTCCGGAAGGAGCGTGGTGTAGTCGCAGTTGTAGCCGGCCTGCTCTCGTTGGGCTTCGACGCTCTGGGCGTCGAAGTCGAAGTCCGGGGCATCGCGGGTGACGGGATCGCCCCAGGAGATGATCGGCTCCCAGGAGTAGCCCTGCGGGACCACGACCTGGTCTACGTCGGCGGGGGTGGAGGCGATGGAGGTGAAGTCTTTGGATCCCCGGCGAGCAGCCATTGCGGTGGAGTCGAGTGCGGCATCGGACCGGCTGGGGTTGGCCACCGACCACGTCCCCAAGCCGACGACGGCCGCCCCTACGCCACCGACTTTGAGCATGCTGCGGCGAGAGAGTCCGTCGGCGACCACGTCGCCGAAGTATTCGTTGTTGCTGGTGTTCGGCACCGCGGTGAAGCAGGCGTCACCGCAGCGGTATCGACAGGTCATTGCGTTACGACCCGAGGAGTGGCCGGTCACGGGGGTGAGGGAGAGCTGACGCTGAGGTGTGAGGGTCATGGCCCGAAGATTAGGCAGGGCGGGCGAACTCGCCGGGACATCGTCGCGAACGGTAGATGTTATGTGCGTGACCCAACGGCGTCGTCGCGCAAGAGGTCCACCGCCGCGCCCACCCCGTCCTCGGCCCTGACCCAGCCGGCGATCTCCCGTGCTCTGGCCCGGTGTTGTGCAGCGCTGGGTCCCTGGGTGACGTCGTCCAATGCGGCCGCCAGCTTCTTGCGGGTCAACCCCGAGCGTCGCAACGGCGAGGCGGAGACACCGAGCCGATAGGCGCGAGAGGCCCAAAACGGTTGATCACCCATGTGTGCCACCACCACTTGCGGGGTACCGCTGCGCACCGCAGACCCCGTCGTTCCCGCTCCGCCGTGATGCACCACGGCATCGCAACGAGCGAACAGCCAGTCGTGCGGAACGTGGCCGACCACGGTCACGTTCCGACGGTCACGCACGTAGGCGGCCACGCCCGTCCACCCGTCACTGATGATGGGATGCACGTCGGCCCGATGGGCGGCGTCGACCAGCACGTCCGCCGTGCCCTGCGGATCGGTGCTGGTCATGCTGCCGAATCCGAGGTAGGCCACCGATCGGCCGCCGGCTCGCGCTCCGGTGATCGCGGCGTCGAGGCGCTCGGCTTCCGCGGCGTGCAGTTCTTCACCGAACGGGGGCCAGTACCCGGTGATCGTGACGTTGGGTTGGTCCGGTGCCGGAGGAACGACGTACCGGCTGGTGCCGACCAGCACGGGCATGCTGCGTAGGCGCTCCAGCAACCACCCCGGTCGAGTGCGCCGATGGCCGAGGCGCTCGCGGATCTCGTCGCCGGGCACCCTGAGCAAGCGATAGGAAGCCGCGAGCACCGCTTGACCTGTCATCGCGTTGAGTCTGGCATTGCGGGACTGCAGCAGCGCCGTCGGAGAGCTCGGTCCCAGGCGGCTGGGCAGGACCGGGGTGAACAACGCCACCGCGTGCGCCTGTCCGCGGGCGGCCGTGAGACTGGCACACGCATCGGCGGTGAGGATGCCGCTGATAACCAGGTCAGCCTCGCGGGTGTGGGTCCAGAGGCCGTCGACCAACGGTCGAGTGAAGGTGTCCAAGACGCGTTGCAGGGCGCGGCCCTCACCGACGATCGTGCGGTGTCCACCCAGCCAGAGGCGACCCACCGGGGAGCGAGCGGCTTGGAAGACGGAGATGTCGAAGGGGGCCCATTCCAGTCCGGCCTCGAGCACCAAGGCCTCGAAGTCGCGACTGGCCAACACCGTCACGACGTCACCGGAGGCGCGCATTCCTTGCCCCAGGGTGATGATCGGGGCGACATCGCCGCGCGAACCCCAGGCGACCAGGGTCACTCGGCGCGCCACACGTTCATCCTACGTGTTGGTGCGCATCGCGATCCGGTGCAGTCGGTGACTGCGACCTGCGGAAATGGATGAGTCGAGCGTGAGGACGGCCAAGGCAACCCAGACCAGGACGAAGCCGACCCACCGAGAGGGCGGCATCGATTCGCCGAGAAGCACGACCGCGGTGAGAAGTTGCAGGACGGGGGTGATGAACTGCAACAGGCCGATGGTGGTCAACGGCACGCGTCGAGCCGCAGCGGCGAAGAGCAGCAGCGGGATGGTCGTGGCGACACCGGCGCTGGCCAACAGCAGTGCGTGGGGCCAACCCTGCGTGGTGAAAGTCTGCGTGCCGGTGGCGCCCAGATACACCAGCACGGCCAGGGCGACGGGTGTGATCACCATCGTCTCGGCGGTCAAGGACTGAACCGCCGAGAGGGTCGAACCGATGCGCTTCTTGACCAGGCCATAGCTGGCGAAGGTCAACGCCAAGCTGATCGAGATCCACGGGGGGCTTCCGTAGTCCACACTCAGATAGATCGCCGCTGCGGCGCCGATGCCGACCGCCACCCACTGAGCGGTGCGCAGACGCTCACGCAGCACCAACACGCCGAGGCCCACCGTGACCAGCGGATTCAGAAAGTAGCCCAGGGCCGCCTCGGTGACGTGCCCGGAGAGCACGGCGAAGGTGTAGATCGTCCAGTTCGTCGCGATCAGGACACCGGCCGTGCTGACCGCCACCAGGGTTCGCGGGCGACGCACGAGCTGGGTCAGCCAGCGCAGCCGGCCCAGCACCGCCAAGATGACGAGGCAGAGCACAAAGGCCCACAACACCCGGTGCACGAGGATCTCCACGGCACCGGCCGGGCGCAGCGTCGTGAAGTAGAGCGGGAAGAGGCCCCACAGGCCGTATGCCGCCAGTCCGTATGCCGTGCCGAGGCCGCGGGGCTCGGCACCGGAAGGCGATCGTGGCGAGGACTGGTCGGGCGCACGCAGGTCAGGGGAGGCGCTCACCCCTGGACGGTCCAGGTGTCCTTGCCGTGCAGCAGAGCCTGCAGGTCTGCATCGGATCTGGTGCCGCCGGCGCTGGCTCGGGCACCATCGACCTGAGCCCGGACCTGGTCGTCGTAGGTGGGCCGGTCCACCTGGCGGAAGATGCCCATCGGCACGTGCGCCATCGTGGGGTCGTCCAGTCGGGACAGGGCGAACGCCTGGGTGGGGTCGTCCGCGGCGACGTCGTGCCTCACCACGTCACCCTCGGGGGCCTCGTCGCTGGGCACCACGGTCATCGCCGAGCCGTCGCGGACGACGACATGGTCCTCACCGACCCGGATGGGTTCGCCGTCGCGCAGGTAGGCGATCCGGGCTTTGCCCTGATCGCGGTCCTTGATGAGCTGGAAAGCCCCGTCGTTGAAGATCGGGCAGTTCTGATAGATCTCCACCAGCGAGGTCCCGCGATGCGCGGCGGCGGCGCTGAGCACCTCGATCAGATGCGAGCGATCCGAATCCAGCGTCCGGGCGACGAAGGTCGCTTCGGAGCCCAGGGCCAGGGACACCGGGTTGAAGGGTTGGTCGACCGAGCCGACCGGGGTCGACTTGGTCACGGTTCCGACCTCTGAGGTAGGGGAGTACTGACCCTTGGTCAGGCCGTAGATCTTGTTGTTGAACAACAGGATGGTCAGGTTGACGTTGCGCCGCATCGCGTGGATCAGGTGGTTGCCGCCGATGCTCAGGGCATCGCCGTCCCCGGTCACGACCCACACCGACAGATCCTCGCGAGAGGTGGCCAAGCCGGTCGCGATGGCCGGTGCCCTCCCGTGAATCGAGTGCATCCCGTAGGTGTCGAGGTAGTACGGGAACCGAGAGCTGCAGCCGATCCCGGAGACGAAGACGATGTTCTCGCGGCGAAGACCCAGATCGGGCAGGAAGCCCTGAACGGCGGCCAACACGGCGTAGTCCCCACACCCCGGACACCACCGGACCTCCTGATCGGACGTGAAGTCCTTCTTGGTCTGCGCGGGGTCATCGGCCGCGGTGCGGGGCACGCCTTGGGTGCCCGTGGTCGGCATACCCAAGGACGTGGATTGCGCGCTCATCGGATCATCTCCTCAGCGATAAGGGCTTCTTTGTGCAGCACCTCGGCCAGCTCACTGGCCGTGAAGGGCAGGCCCCGGACTGCGGTGTGCGACCGCACGTCGACCAGAAACCGACCACGGAGCAGCAGGGCCAGCTGACCCAGGTTCATCTCCGGCACGATGACCCGGTCGTAGCGACGCAGCACGTCAGCGAGGTTGGACGGAAAGGGGTTCAGGTGGCGCAGGTGGGCCTGGGCGACCTCGGTGCCGGCGTCGCGCACCAACCGCACAGCCGCCGAGATCGGGCCGTACGTCGAACCCCACCCCAGCACCAGCACCCGTGCGCTGCCCCCTGGGTCGTCGACTTCGACGTCGGGGATGGTCTCCGCGATCTTGTCGATCTTGGCGGCCCGCAGCCGGACCATCTTGTCGTGGTTGTCCGGGTCGTAGGAGATGTGCCCGGTGACGTCGGCCTTCTCGATGCCGCCCACCCGGTGCTCCAGCCCCGCGGTGCCGGGCACAGCCCACGGTCGGGCCAGCGTCGCCGGGTCACGGAGGAAGGGGTGGAACACGGGCTGGCCGTCGTCGTCCGTCGCGTTGGGCTGCGTGGCGAACTGCACGTCCAGGCCCGGTAGGTCGCTGACCTCGGGCACCGACCACGGTTCGGAGCCGTTAGCGAGGTAACCGTCGGAGAGCAAGATCACCGGAGTGCGGTATGTCGTGGCGATCCGGACCGCTTCGAGCGCAGCGTCGAAACAGTCGGTGGGGGACTGGGCAGCGACCACCGCCACCGGGGACTCGCCGTTGCGACCGTAGAGGGCCTGCAGCAGGTCGGCTTGCTCCGTCTTGGTCGGCAACCCGGTCGAGGGCCCACCGCGCTGGATGTCGATGACGATCAGGGGCAACTCGGTGGCCACCGCCAGCCCGACGGTTTCGGCCTTGAGCGCGAGCCCAGGACCTGAGGTCGTCGTCACGCCCAGGGCCCCTCCGTATGCTGCGCCGAGGGCCATCCCGACCGCGCCGATCTCGTCCTCGGCCTGCAGGGTCGTGATGTCGAAGTGCTTGAGCCCCGACAGGGCGTGCAGGACGTCCGAGGCCGGGGTGATCGGGTAGGACCCCAGCACCAACGGGAGCCCACTGCGGTGGGCCGCGCTGACCAGGCCGAGCGCCATCGCCTGGCCGCCGGTGACGGTGCGGTAGGTGCCGGGGGCCATGGGAGCTGCGGCCACCTCGAAACGGACCGCGAAGTCCTCAGTCGTCTCGCCGTAGGCGTGTCCGGCGCGCAACGCGGTGAGGTTGGCTTCCAGCACTTCCGGCGCCTTGGCGAACTTGGCCCGCAAGAAGGCCTCGGTGCCCTCGAGGGGGCGGGAGTACAGCCACGACAGCAGCCCGAGGGCCAGCATGTTCTTGGCCCGCTCCTTCTCCTTGCGGCTCAGCGAGAAGTCAGCGAGCGCTTGGACCGTCATGGAGGTCAGCCCCAAGGCGTGGACGTGCCAGGACTCGAGGCTGTCGTCGGTCAGCGGCGAGATCGCATATCCCACTTTGGCCAGGTTGCGCTTGGTGAACTCGTCGGTGTTGACGATCACCGTGGCCCCGCGCGGCAGGTCGCCCAGGTTGGCCTTCAAGGCCGCCGGGTTCATCGCGACGAGCACATCCGGCGCGTCGCCGGGGGTCATCACGTCATGGTCGGCGAAGTTCAGCTGAAAACTCGACACCCCGGGCAGGGTGCCCTGGGGGGCGCGGATCTCGGCCGGGAAGTTGGGCAGGGTCGAGATGTCGTTGCCCATCGAGGCCGTCTCCGAGGTGAAGCGGTCGCCGGTGAGCTGCATTCCGTCCCCGGAGTCACCGGCAAAACGGATGACGACGCGGTCCAACCGGCGCGATGGCTTAGTACTCATACTCTGTCCAATGTTACGGGACCGTAGGTTAATCCCCGGACAGGCTATCGATCGGCCGCAGGGAAGTCCTGTGCACCCGGTAGGTCAGACTTGACGCATGCGCATCTGCTTCGTGTGTTTGGGCAACATCTGTCGATCTCCGGCCGCGGAGGCGGTCTTGGTGCACGCGGCCTCGGGGCGGTCCGATCTGCCCGCGATGCACGTGCAGTCGGCGGGCACCGGGCCGTGGCACGTCGGCAACCCACCGCACGACCACACCGTGCGGGAGGCCGAACGGCGAGGTGTGGCCATCGCTCACCGCGGACAGCAGTTCGGCACCGAGGACTTCGGTGCCTTCGACCTGATCGTGGCCATGGACGCGGCTAACGTCGCCGACCTGGAGGCGCTGGCTCCGGACGCCCAGGCCCGGGCGCGAATCGTGCGGTTGGGCTCGTTCGCGCCCGGTGCGGACGGGAGCAGGTGGGCGGGTGCCGACGGGCTGGACGTGCTCGACCCCTACGGTCAGCCGCACGCCGCCTTCGTCACGATGTTCGATCACGTGGAGTCGGCGTGTCGAGGGCTGCTTGACTGGATCGCCGAGGGCAACGTCCACTAGCCGGCCAACCACCCCTGCCTCCACGCCACGCACGCCGTCCGGCGCGTGGACCACCGATGGGTGAGTTGACGGGTGGGTTGACCGCCCATGCCACCGAGGATTGCGCAAGACTAGGACGGTGCCGGCGCCCGTGACCCTGCCAGCAGACTTGGTCTGCGACCTCGAAGTCACGCACGTGCGCGGGATCCCGGGTGGCTCGGTCTCCGAGGTGTATCGGGGTCTGAGTCCGGCTGGCCCCGTGCTGGTCAAGACGATGCGGGACCCGCCGCCCGACTTCTACGCCCGGGAGGCAGCCGGCCTGCAAGCCTTGCGGGCCACGGGGTCGGTGCCGGTGCCGCAGGTGCTTCGTTACGGGGTGTCCGGCCTGGTGCTGCAGTGGATCGAACCGTGTGCTGGCGCGGACGCGATCTCCGGTGGGCCCGGAGCGGAGCGCTTCGGTCGCGACCTTGCTGAGTTGCACGCTCACCGGGGCGCGTCCTTCGGGTCTGTCGACGAGCACCCCACGGGCTATTTGGGCTCGGTGGCGCTGGATCTGACGCCCGAGCCGACGTGGTTGGCGTCGTATCTGCAGCGCCGGGTGCTGCCCATGGCGCGGCAGGCCGTGGCCCACCATCGACTCGACCCAGCTGCGCTCCGGTTGGTCGATCGACTGCTGGAGCGTGAGCCCGACTACTGGGGTCCGGCCGAGGCTCCGTCGTTGGTCCACGGAGATCTATGGTCGGGCAACCGTGTTGTCGATACCAGAGGTCGGCACTGGCTGGTGGACCCCAGCGCGCACTTCGGACACCGAGAGGTCGACCTCGCGCTGATGTGGCTCTTCGGTGGCTTCGACCAGGCAACCTTCGCGGCATACCGGGAGGTCTTTCCCCTTGCGCCCGGGTGGCAGCCGCGCATCGCGTTGCACCAGCTGGCTCCCCTCCTGGCCAACACGCTGATGCACGATGCAGCGTTCGGTGACCAAACCATGGCTCGGTTGACCGCGTTGGCGTGAGCCGGCGACTTATCGGGTCGAATCCGGCTCATTGGTGTCGCCGATCAGGGCAGCGGCCAACGCAGCATCCACGACCAGGCCGTTGATCAACCCCCCCCGGATCGCTGCGCACACCGCGGGAGCCTTTGCCGCGCCCTCCACGATCGCGGTGACATCAGGGATGGCGGCGAGCTCACGCCCGGACAGCGTGATCAGCCGCTGGTTGATCTGGGTCTGGATCGGGCGCCCTGACTCATCGAAGAACACCCCGGCGATCTCGCCGACCACGTCGGCATCCGACAGCGCCTGTTGTTCGGCCTTCGTGGCCATGTCGTACAACGTGGTCAGACTCGGGTGCCACTGGCCCAAACCGACCACGGCGTGCGTCACGTCCGCCACCGCGCTGAGCCCACTGCGCACACTGGGCTGGCGCCGAAGGGCATGGGCGCTGGCGTCGTCGTCCAGGATGAACGGTGCGTGGAAGATCACCGACTGACCGCCGCTGACCCGCGCCGCCTCGCGGACGATGTCCACGGCGCTCGCGTTGATGCCCGGCAGCTCCATCGCGCCGCTGAGCTGCACGACCCGCACCATCGGCAGCTCGGTGAGCTGGGAGGTCATGGCCAGCACCGCTCGAGACCACGGCAGCCCCAGGACGTCACCGTCCACCAGCGCCTCCCTGATCACGGCCGCGGCGATCTTGCCGAGCGCCGCCTGGTTGTGTGGGCCCGGGATATCTGTCCCCTCCACAACCACACACCGCTGCAGGTCGAACCGCTCCAACAGCAAGGCTGAGGCGTCGAGATCGACACCCGTCCCCGACGTGATCTCGATCCGAACCAGCCCGGATTCCAGCGCGCTGTCGATGAGCCGGGCGACCTTGAAGCGGTTGATCCCCAAGCCGGCAGCGATGTCTTTCTTGGCCTCTCCGTGCAGGTAGTAGCGGCGAGCGACCGTGGCGGCCAAGACCGATTCGGCTGGGCCCAATGACGCCCCCATCGCTCACCTTCTTTCTGTGACAGTTGCTCGAAGCGCGTGCCCCGACATCGTCAACACCCTAATATCGGCAGGCTATTGACACCTCCGGCCGTGGGGCAGTTTACTCGTTTGTGCACCGTATTGCTCATATGAGCGCACACGACATCGAGGTCTGCGGAGTGGACCCGACCCAAGGGAGTAACAGATGCGTCAACGGAGATGGATCGCCCTCGCGATGACCGCCACCACAGGGGTGGCCCTGTCCGCCTGCGCCGGCGCCGGAGGTGGCGGCGGCAGCGACAGCGCGGACGGCAGCGGCGGCGGAGGCAGCATCAATGTGCTCCAGGTCAACAACCCGCAGATGGTGGACCTCGAGAAGCTCACCGCCGAGAACTTCACCAAGGACACCGGCATCACGGTCAACTTCACCACCCTGCCCGAGAACGACGTGCGGGCCCAGATCAGTCAGGAGTTCTCCAGCCAGGCCGGTCAGTACGACGTCGCGTCGCTGAGCAACTTCGAGATCCCGATCTACGCCCAGAACGGCTGGATCGCATCGATGGACGACTACATCGCCGCGGATGACGACTTCAACCAGGACGACATCCTCGGGCCGATGGTCGAGTCGCTGTCCTACGAGGGTTCGGTGTACGGAGAGCCCTTCTACGGTGAGTCCTCTTTCACGATGTATCGCAAGGACATCTTCGAGCAGGAGGGGCTCGAGATGCCGGATAACCCGACCTGGGACGAGGTTGCAGGGTTCGCCGAACAGCTGGACGGGGTCGAGCCGGGGATGTCCGGCATCTGTCTGCGTGGCCTGCCGGGCTGGGGACAGGTGCTGGCCCCGATGACGACCGTGGTCAACACCTTCGGTGGCACCTACTTCACCGAGGACTGGCAGGCCCAGGTGAACTCTCCGGAGTTCACCGAGGCGGCAACGTTCTACACCGACCTGGTGAAGGACTACGGCCAGAATGGCGCCGCTCAGTCCGGCTTCACCGAGTGCCTGAACAACGTCACTCAGAGCGCCTCGGCTATGTGGTACGACGCCACCTCTGCCGCCGGATCGCTGGAGGCTGAGGGCTCCCCGGTCAAGGGCAAGATGGGGTATGCCGCGGCACCGGTGAAGGAGACCGACGCCTCCGGGTGGCTCTACACCTGGGCATGGGGCATCGAGGAGGCCAGCCAGAACAAGGACGCGGCGTGGGAGTTCATCTCCTGGGCCTCCAGCGCAGAGTACGAGGAACTCGTGGGAAGCGAGCTCGGCTGGGCCAAGGTCCCCGCCGGGAAGCGCGCCTCGACGTATCAGAACCAGGACTACCTGGACATCGCGGGTGCCTTCGCCGAGCCGACGCAGGCAGCCGTCGAGGCGGCTGACCCGATGAACCCCGGCGTGCAGCCGCGGCCCGCCCCGGGTATCCAGTTCGTCGGCATTCCGGAGTTCCCGGACATGGGCACCCAGATCAGTGAGGACATCAGCTCGGTGATCGCCGGCCAGATGAGCGTCGAGGACGCCCTGTCCAACGGCCAGCGATTGGCCGAAGACGTGGCCGAGAGCTACCAGGAATAGGAGATGGCCACCCAACAAAGCACGACGCAGCCGGTGGAGGGCGCCAGCAAGGGTCGACCCTCCACCGGGATGACCCGGTCGGCCAGGTGGGCCCGCCGAGCCCCGTTGCTACCTGCCCTGATCTTCGTCATCGTGTTGACGCAGATCCCGTTCGCCGTCACCTTGGTGCTGTCCTTTACGGACTGGATCGCTTTTCGCCCCAATGATCGCGGGTTCGCCGGCTTCGACAACTATGTGGATGTCTTCACCGACCCCTCCGCTCGTAGCGCGGTCGTCGTCACCATCATCTTGACCGTGACCGTGGTGCTCGTCTCGTTGCTCCTCGGTCTGGGGATCGCCTTGCTGTTGGACCGCGAATTCTGGGGCCGCGGCATCGTGCGCACGATGATGATCACGCCCTTCCTGATCGTGCCCGTGGCCGCTGCTCTGGTTTGGAAGCACGCGCTCTACAACCCGGACTACGGCCTGCTCAACGGGCTGCTGCGGATGGTGTTCGGTGACAACGCACCCACTCGGGACTGGATCAGCAACAACGCGCTCCTGGCTATCGAGGCCTCGCTGATCTGGCAGTGGACGCCGTTCATGATGTTGATCCTGCTGGCGGGACTGCAGTCACGCCCCATGGACGTCGTGGAGGCAGCGCGGATCGACGGCGCCAACTCGTGGCAGATCTTCTTCCACATGACCCTGCCGCACCTGCGTCAGTACATCGAGCTGGCCGGGCTGCTCGGGGCCATCTACGTGGTGCAGACCTTCGACCACGTGTTCACCCTTACCGCCGGTGCCTTGGGCACGGCAAACCTGCCTTACCACATCTACCAGAAGTTGCTGGTCGCCCAGAACTATGGAGAGGCCTCGGCAGCCGGCGTGGTCACCGTGATCGGAACCATCATTATCGCGACCTTCGCACTGAAGGTTGCCTTCAGCCTCTTCCAGGAGGAGAGCCGATGAGTGCCACTGCATCCACCGATGAGGCGGGAACCGAACCCCGCGACGACGCCCCGAGGCGAGTGGGCGTTCCGCACGAAGACAACCCCAAGGTCAGGAGTCGCGGCGCGCTCTGGCTCGGACTCGCGGCGTGGGTGGTCGGGTTGATCTTTGTGGCCCCGGTGCTGTGGATGGTGCTGACCTCCTTCCACTCCGAGACGAATGCGGCCACCAGGACCCCCAGCTTCTTCGCTCCCTTGGTCTTGGACGGATACCGAAGCTTCTGGGCCGCTGACCCGTTGCCCCCCATGATCAACTCCGCCACCGCAAGTCTGGTGTCCACGGTGGTGGTGATCCTCTTGGCGTTTCCTGCCGCCTACGCCCTGGCCATCAAGCCGGTGGAGAAGTGGACGGACGTGATGTTCTTCTTCCTCTCCACCAAGATGCTGCCCATCGTGGCCGCCATCCTGCCCCTCTACCTCATCGCGCTGGAGTTCAACCTGCTGGACAACATCTTCACGTTGATCCTGCTCTACACGGCGATGAATATGCCGATCGCCGTGTGGATGTTGCAGTCCTTCTTGGCCGAGGTTCCGGTGGAGATGCTGGAGGCTGCGCAGGTCGACGGGGCGGGGTTGATGCGGACCCTGGTGTCCGTCGTCGCCCCGGTCGTCGCACCTGGCATCGCCGCGGTGGGCCTGATCTGCTTCATTTTCAGCTGGAACGAGCTGCTGCTCGCCCGGGTGCTGACCAGCACCGTCGCCGGCACCGCGCCCGTGTTCCTGACCGGCTTCGTGACCAGCCAAGGGTTGTTCCTGGCCCAGGTGTGTGCCGCCTCGGTCGTCATCTCCCTGCCGGTCCTGATCGCCGGATTCGCGGCACAGGACAAACTCGTGCAGGGTCTGTCCATGGGAGCCGTGAAATGAGCCGCCTGTCGAACGCTGCGCTGCCGGACCTGAGCGAAGACGTCAGCGTCCCCACCTACGATCGCGCCACGGTTCGCCGAGGCATCGTGCACTTCGGTGTGGGCGGCTTCCACCGGGCCCATGAGGCGATGTACACCGATCGCCTGATGGAGTCCGGCGAGGGTCTGGACTGGGGCATCTGCGGAATCGGGGTGATGCCGCACGACCGACGGATCGTGGAAACCCTCAACGAGCAGGACGGCTTGTACACCTTGGTCGTCAAGCATCCGGACGGGCGCCGCGACGCCAGGGTCATCGGGTCGATCATCGAGATGATGTTTGCCCCGGACGACCCGGCCGCCGTCGTGGCGGCCATGGCCGACCCCGCGACCCGCATCGTCTCGTTGACGATCACCGAGGGCGGATACCTGGTCAATCAGGTCACCGGCGAGTTTGATGCCGCCGATCCGTCGATCCAGCAGGACCTCGCAGCAGAAGCGACTCCCTCGACCGCCTTCGGGTTCATCGTGGAGGCATTGCGGGCCCGTCGGGATGCGGGCGTGGAACCCTTCACGGTGATGTCGTGCGACAACCTGCCTGGCAACGGCGATGTGGCCAGGAAGATGATCACGGCGTTTGCGGAGTTGAAGGACCCCGAGCTGGCTGCCTGGATGAGTGAGCACGTGCCGTTCCCCAACTCCATGGTGGATCGCATCACGCCCGTGACGACGCCGGAGGACATCGAGGCGCTTGCGGAGCGTACCGGCATCGAGGACGGGTGGCCGGTGGTGTGTGAGCCGTTCACCCAGTGGGTGCTGGAGGACCACTTCGCTTCGGGACGGCCTGCGTGGGAGAAGGCAGGCGTGCAAACCGTCGAGGATGTGGTCCCGTTCGAGTTGATGAAGCTGCGGCTGCTCAACGCGAGTCATCAGGCGCTGTGCTACCTCGGAGCGCTTGACGGCTACACCTACGCCCACGAAGTGGGTCAGGACGAGCTCTTCGTCGACTTCCTGCTGGGTTATATGGAGCACGAGGGCTCCCCGACGTTGCCGGATGTGCCGGACACCGACCTGGGCGAATATCGCAGAACCTTGATCCAGCGGTTCGCCAACCCCGAGGTTCGCGACACGTTGGCCAGGCTCTGCGCCGAGAGTAGTGACCGCATACCCAAGTGGTTGGTCCCGGTCATCCGTCACAACCTGGAGCATCAGGGTTCGATCGAATACTCCGCGTTGGTTGTCGCGTCGTGGGCTCGGTATGCCGAGGGCGTCGATGAGCAGGGTGAGCCGATCGAGGTGGTCGATCGGCTCAAGGAGCGCGTCATGGCGGCAGCCGCCAAACGGGGGGAGGACCCGCTGTCGTTCCTGCGTGATCGAGACCTCTTCGGTGACATTGCGGAGGATGAACGGTTCGCGGAGGCCTATCGCACGCACCTGGATTCGCTGCACTCCCGTGGCGCGCGCAGGACCCTGGAGGCTCTGGTCAACGCTTAGCCCGATCTGAAGGGGTCAGCAGGTGCAACAGCTCGTCGCAGGGATCGACAGTTCGACGCAGTCGTGCAAGGTCGTGGTCTGCGACGCACACACCGGCACCGTGGTGCGACAGGGCCGGGCCGCCCATCCGGAAGGAACCTCCATCCATCCGGACCTGTGGTGGGAAGCCGTCGAGCAGGCCAGTGAGGGCGGGCTGCTCGACGGCGTCGCCGCGCTTGCGGTGGGAGGCCAGCAGCACGGCATGGTGGCCCTCGATCACCACGATGAGGTCATCCGGGAAGCGTTGCTGTGGAACGACACCCGCTCGGCGCAGGACGCTCGAGACCTGATCGAGGAACTGGGTGGCCCGCAGCAGTATGCGACCCAGGTCGGCAGCGTCCCGGTGGCCAGTTTCACCGTCTCCAAGGTGCGTTGGCTGGCCCGCTGTGAGCCGGCCTCGGCCGCCCGCGTCGCCCGTGTCGTGTTGCCGCACGACTGGCTGACGGGTCGATTCCTGCAGGATCGCCGCGGCTTGGACGAGTGGACCACCGATCGCGGCGACGCCTCGGGCACCGGTTACTGGTCGGCCCATACCGGTGAGTATCGCCACGACATCATGACTGCGGCGCTCGGCCATGACTTTGCCGTTCCGCGCGTGCTGGAACCCGCAGAGCGGGCCGGGACCACCGCCGACGGCATGGTGATCGCCGCGGGCACCGGCGACAACATGGGTGCCGCCTTGGGGCTGAGCCTTCAGCCCGGAGACGTCGTGGTCTCACTGGGCACCTCGGGCACGGTGTTCACCGTCTCGGACGTCTGCCCCGCCGATCCGAGCGGCGCCGTATCCGGGTTCGCCGATGCCACCGGAGCCTTCCTCCCGTTGATGTGCACGCTGAACGCGGCCCGGGTGCTGAGCGCCGCTGCTGCCATGCTCGGGGTCGATCTGGACACCGTGGACCACCTTGCGCTGAGCGCCGCCCCCGGTGCCGGCGGACTGAGCCTGTTGCCTTACTTCGACGGCGAGCGGACACCCGATCTGCCTGATGCGACCGGCACGCTCAGCGGTCTGACCCGCACCAACGCCACCCCGGAAAACGTGGCTCGCGCCTGCGTCGAGGGCATGCTGCTCAACCTGCGCGGGGGCATCGAGGCGCTGGGCGCACAGGGTGCTCGCGTGGAGCGGGTGCTGCTCATCGGAGGCGGTTCGGCCTCCCGTGCGGTGCAGCAGGTGGCCGCCAGCATCTTCGAGGTTCCGGTCGCAGTCCCCGAGCCGGGCGAATACGTCGGCATCGGCGCCGCCAGGCAGGCAGCCTGGTCCCTCACGGGTGAGGCCAATGCGCCGCAGTGGCCACGTCGCCTCGCCCGGGAGGCCATCGCCACCGACTGCAGCCGCGCCGAGGTGGCCGAGCTTGTCGGCCGGTATGAGCGTCTGCTTGCCGCGACCCACGGATAGGAACGTGCCGAGCGGGCGGCCATGGGCTGCGCGACTCGGTAGGCTGCCCGGTGATGACGGATTATGCGGTCGTGTTGATGGTGACTCTGCTCGGGGTCGCCCTGGTCACCGCTGCCGCCGGCGTGCGTCGGATGCTGGCTCCCAGCCACCTGACGGCGGCCAAGGCGACGACCTACGAATCCGGGGTCGACCCGATCGGCGAGGGATGGAGCCAAGGAAGCCTGCGCTATCTGATCTTTGCCTTCCTGTATGTCGTATTCGCCGTGGACGCCGTGTACCTCTTCCCGTGGGCGCTCATCCTGCGCACCGACCTCGGGCTGGCTTCGCTGATCGAGATGGGCATCTTCATCGGCGTCCTCGCGCTCGGGCTCGCCCACGCGTGGCGGCGTGGCCTGCTGCGGTGGTGGTGACGTGACCGACCTGCCCATGCCCCGAGTCGGCCCGGCTGCCGACCGAGCTCCCACCGCCGTGCGGATCGTGCTGAACTGGGGACGGCGATATTCGTTATGGGTCTTCAACTTCGGTCTGGCCTGCTGCGCTATCGAGTTCATCGCCGCATCGATGGCCCGGCACGACTTCATCCGACTCGGCGTGATCCCGTTTGCGCCCGGCCCGAGACAGTCCGACCTGATGGTGGTCTCGGGCACGGTCACCGACAAGATGGCTCCGGCGATCCGCCGGCTGTATGACCAGATGCCCGAGCCGAAGTACGTGATCTCCTTCGGCGCCTGCTCCAACTCCGGCGGCCCGTACTGGGACTCCTACTGTGTGACCAAGGGCGTGGACCAGATCGTTCCCGTCGACGTCTACGTGCCGGGCTGCCCGCCCCGGCCCGAAGCGCTCCTGCACGGGATCATCACGTTGCAGGAGCAGATCAAGGCCGAACGGCCCGGTCGCGCCCGCGATCCGAGGAGCCGGGCCAGCGTGGGCACGTTGACTCGGGACACGGTGGCGCCGCCCTCGAAGGACCCGGGATGAGCAGCGAACTGGCCCGCGGTGTGCAGCACGTCTCAGTGCCCTTGCCGGAGTGGCTGGCCGAGGTCACGGCGGGTGCAGCCGCCGGTTACGACTTCTTCGACTGGCTGTCCGCGGTCGATCACACCGGCGCGCGCGGTGACGGCACCACCGAGCCGCCGAGCGAGCGCGACAGCGACAGCGACAGGGATAGGGACAAGGACAGCGAACGCGGTGGTGACGGCCCGGAGCAGACCGCTGAGCCGGGCCGAGGTATGCAGATCATCGCCCACCTGATCGCCAGCGCCGAGCAGCACCGCATACCTGCGCCGTTGCCGCGTCTGCTGATCAGCACCCTGGTGCCGACCGGCTCGTCGATCGCCTCGCTGACGTCGGTGTTTGCTGGTGCAGCCTGGCATGAGCGGGAGACGCACGAGATGTTCGGGGTCGAGTTCACCGGTTTTGACGACGGGACCGATCAGGGGCTGCGGCCGTTGCTGCTGCCCGAGGGCTTCGACGGCACGCCCCTGGCCAAGTCCTTCGTGTTGGCCGCGCGCGCCTCCAAACCCTGGCCGGGGGCCAAAGAGCCCGGCGAATCGGATCGTGATGTGCGACCGAAGACCGATGATGCTAGCCCCCCTGATCCGGCCCCGGCCAAGCCTGCGGCGCGCCCGCCGAGAACCCGTCGGCGGATGCTGCCCCCCGGCGTGCCCGATCCGTCGTGGGGTCCGCGCGACGCCTAGTCGGCGTTCACCGGATCTGCGATCCCCCATGGGGCACTGGGCCGTTCGAGCGCGGCGTGGCGAGGGTCGACCCGGACACGCATGTGCCGTGGTGTCCCGAGGTCGACTCGTTCACGGCGTGGGCTCGGTAGGCTGAGCGGCGATGCTCGCCGACCTACCGATCGCTCTCGAGGTGATGCTCAAGGCCGTGGTGGTCTTGGGCGCCTTCCTGACGCTCCCGTTGCTGGTGGGTCAGACCGAACACAAGGTGATGGCGCACATGCAGGGCCGCCTCGGGCCGATGGAAGCCGGCTTTCACGGGATCGGGCAGCTCGTGGCCGACGGGATCAAGTTCACCCAGAAGGAAGACATCACGCCGGCGGCGGCCGACCCACACGTGTTCCGGCTGGCCCCGGCCGTGGCGCTCATCCCCTACCTGGTGGCCATGGCGGTGGTGCCGCTGTCGGCGACGTGGGTGGCCGCCGATGTGCCCGCCTCGTTGCTCTTCGTGCTGGCGGTCACGTCGGTGGGCGTGGTCGGCACGCTGATGGCCGGTCTGGGTAGCGGCAACAAGTACTCTCAGCTGGGCGGTATGCGGGCCTGTGCCCAGCTCGTCAGCTACGAGCTGCCCATGGTGCTGGCGGCGGCCTCGGTCGCCTTGGCCGCCGGGACCCTGTCGTTGACCGGGATCGCGCAGGCGTGGAGCCCGCTGTGGCTGGTCTGGCAGCTGCCGGGCGCTTTGGTGTTCCTGGCCAGCGCCGTGGCCGAGCTGCAACGCACCCCCTTCGATGCTCCGATCGCCGACGCCGAGATCGTCTTCGGGCCGTTCACCGAATACTCCGGGTTGCGTTTCGCTTTCTTCCTGCTCGCCGAATACGCCGGGATCGTGCTCTTCTCACTGCTCTTCGCGGTCCTCTTCCTCGGCGGCTGGGCCGGCCCCTTCGCCGACGTGCTGGGCCCGGTGTGGACCGTGCTGAAGGGCTTCGCCGTCGCCGTGCTGATCATCTGGCTGCGAGTCGCCTGGCCCCGGGTACGCGAGGACCAGCTGCAACGATTCGCCTGGACGGCGCTGCTGCCGGTCGCGCTCATCCAACTCGCCCTCACCGGAATAGGAGTCGTGGTCTGGGGATGAAAGGCATGCTCAGCGGCTTGGCAACGACCGCGAAAACGTTGACCGGCCGGGCGCACACCCGGCAGTACCCGCACGTTCAGCCGGACCTGCCCGACCGCTCGCGGGGAGTCATCGCGCTGCTCGCGGACAACTGCACCTCGTGCATGTTGTGCGCCCGGGAGTGCCCCGACTGGTGCATCTATATCGACAGCCACAAGGAGACCACCGAGCCCGGTCCCGAAGGTGGCCGGGCCAAGACCCACAACGAGCTCGACCGCTTCGACATCGACTTCTCGTTGTGTATGTACTGCGGCATCTGCATCGAGGTCTGCCCCTTCGATGCCCTCTTCTGGGCCCCGGACTTTGCCTACGCCGACGGGGATATCCGCAACCTGCTGCATACCAAAGACACCCTGGGTGGGTGGATCGAGACGGTCCCCGACTCCTCCATGCCCGCCACGGTGCAAGAGCAGCTCGGTCGCACCGAATCGCCCCGTCCCGCTCCGGGGGGCGATTCGTGAGTCTGCGGGACGCGCTCTTCATGGCCATCGGCCTGATCACTGCGGCCTCGGCGATCCTGGCCGTCACCTCCCGAGAGGTGCTGCACGCCGCGCTGTGGCTGATGGTGTCCTTGGGCACGCTGGCCGGCTGCTATCTCGTGCTCGGCGCTGAGCTGATCGCCCTGGTGCAACTGCTGGTGTACGTCGGGGGCGTGGTCGTCCTGGTGCTGTTTGCGCTGATGTTGACCCGCGATGGAGCGAGCCCCACGCCGATCTCGACCTCCGCCGCACATCGGGTGCTGGCCGGGATCATCGCGGCCGGGGTGAGCGTGTTGTTGGGGTCGGCGTTGGTGGCGCTGGTGGGCTTTGAGCGCACCGAGCTGCGGGCCTCCAGCAGCACAGACATCGGGGCCCAGATCTTCGACACCTGGGTATGGCCGTTCGAGCTGCTGTCGGTGGTGCTGCTGCTCGCCCTGATCGCCGCCATCGCCGTGGCCCGGGGAGCGGGCACGACCGAGGACGTCCCGTGAGCCCCGCGTTGCCCTTCCTGTTGGCGGCGGTCCTGTCCGGAGCGGGGTTCTACGGAGTGCTGGCGCGGCGCAACGGTGTGCTGATGCTGGTCGGGGTGGAGTTGATCCTCGCGGCGGCCGGGCTGATCTTCGTCGCCTCCGACGCGTTCGCGCCCGATCCGTTCGCCTCCGGCGCGGTGCTGACCATGTTCATCATCACGATCGCGGCGGCCGAGATCGTGGTGGCGCTCGCGGTCTTCATGGCGCTCTATCGCGCTCGCGGTCACGTCGACCTGCAGCCGGCAGCGGTGGCCTCGCGCGGCGGGGCCGGCGACCGGGACGACCGCGAGGGGCCGCAGTGAACTGGCTCCCGTGGCCCGACATCACCCTGCCTCACCTGCCCGGCTTCAGCCTGCCCATCCCGCCGGTGCCCGACCTGCCGTGGTCCTACGGCACGCCGGCCCAGTGGATGGTGCTCATTCCGCTGATCGCCGCGCTCGTCGCCTTCTGCCTTCCTGACCGTTTCGTTCGGGTCACCGGGTGGGGGGTCATCGGCGCAGGGCTGGCCGGGCTGGTCGTCGCGTTGTGGCAGGTCTATCGCACTCAAGAGCTCGGCGAGATGAGCGCGGGCACCATCGGAGCGTTGCCCTGGGGCGAGGTGGAGGTCCCGCTGATGCTGAGTGTCGGCACGTTGGGTGCCGTGACCGCTACGGTGATCGCGCTGGTGGTGCTGATCGTCCAAGCCTTTTCCCGGTGGTACCTGTGGTACGACCCGCGGTATCGCCAGTTCGCCGCCACCGTGGCCCTGTTCACCGCCGCCATGATGCTGGTTGTGCACTCCGGTGACGTCATCATCACGCTGATCGGGTGGGAGGTGATGGGGTGGTGCTCCTTCTTGCTGATCGGCCACTACTCCACCAAGGCCAGCGCCGGCCGGGCGGCGTCCAAGGCCCTCATCGTCACCCGGGTAGCCGACGTCGGGTTCGTCTTAGGACTGGTGGCGTTGGCCGCCGGAGCGAGGAGCACCTCGATCGAGGCTATCCTCGAGCACTGGTCGGAGCGCAGCGGCACGGCGCTCACCGTGGCCCTGCTGCTCATCATCATCGGTGTGGCCGGCAAGTCCGCGCTGTTCCCCTTCCAGGACTGGCTGCCCGACGCGATGGAAGGCCCGACCCCGGCCTCTGCGCTGATCCATGCCGCCACCATGGTCGCGGCCGGCACGGTCGTGCTCGCGCAGCTCTTCGACCTGCTGCAAGCCAGCGACCCCGCGCGGTTGACCTTGGCCGTGTTGGCGGCCGGGACCACCCTGCTGGCGGCGTTGCTGGCCTTCGCTCAACCGGACCTGAAGCGACTGCTCGCGTGGTCCACGGTCAGCCAGGTGGCCCTGATGCTGGCTGCGTTGAGCGCCATACCGCTCGGCGCGGGCGCCGACGCGGCCCTGCTCCACCTGATGTCCCATGCCGTCTTCAAGGCGTTGCTCTTCCTCACGATGGGGTGGCTGGCTGTCCTGACCGGAGGCACGCTGGTGGCGTATGCGGTGTCCGGGGCTCGGCGGTACGCCTCGGTCAAGGCGCCGTTGGGCTTGGGGTTGTTGGCCCTGGCCGGGGTTCCGCCCTTTGTCGGCTTCTTCTCCAAGGAGCTCATCCTCAGCGCTGCCGAAGCCGGCGCCGAGGATCCCGGTGCCGGAGCCGCCTCGGTGGTGGTGCTGGTGGCGATGGGGGCGGGTGCGCCGCTGACCGCGGCGTACTGCATGCGAGCCTGGCTCATCCTGAACCGGCCCATCCCGGTCAACGCGCGCTCCGTGCCGCTGCCCGGCAACGAGGAGATCGATGACTTCTTCGCCGACCCAGACGTCATGGCGCAAGCCATCGGCGTCGAAGAAGCGGAGTCGGCCATCTCCTCGACGGCACGTGCCGGGATCACCGTGCTCACCCTGGCCGCCGTGCTCGGGTCGATACTGCCGTTCACCGCCTTCGTCGACGTCGAGCTCACCTTCAACTTGCCATTGCTGCTGGCCTCGTTGGGCC
>JBASAZ010000021.1:0-1761 GCA_049650845.1 Ornithinimicrobium sp. | reverse complement strand
GGTCGCGGTGGCCGAACCGCTCGGTGGCGTGAGCATCCACCGCCAGACCGGCAACCGGCGCCACCACTACGAACGCCTGCGGCGCTGGCCCGCCGGGCTGCTGGTGGTCGGCGACGCGCTGTGTGCCTTCGACCCGGTCTACGGCCAGGGGGTCACGGTGGCCGCCTGCGAAGCGCTGCTGCTGCGCACCGCCCTGCAGCGCGGGTCGCGGCCGGGCACCGAACGGCGCCTCCTGCGGCGTTTCGCCCGGCTGGCGGCTCTGCCCTGGGCGATCGCCACCAGCGAAGACCGGCGCTACCCCTCCTGCGAGGGGTCGCCGAGCCTGCACGAGGCGCTGTTGAGCCGCTGGACCTGCGAACTGGGCCGGCTGGCCGGGCACGGTGACCAGCGCGCCCAGGCGGCCATGTCGCGGGTCTACCACCTGATGGGTTCGCCCCTGCTGCTGTTCCAGCCCCAGCTCCTGGCCGCGTCGGTGCGCTGCCGGGTGCGGGGCTACGGCCCGGCGACGCCGCGGCCCACCATCCTGACCGGTGTCGCCGACGAGGCGGTCACAAACGCCGCGAGAGCTGGGGGCGGCAGCGACCAAGGCGGTCAGTAACCACCGGTTGGCATGATTGTCGACAATAGTAGGATCGTGCGTCAGCGCCTTCGCGGAGAGGACCTCGATGATCCCGCTTCCCCCGACCACCGAGCGTGACCTCCGGGCACACGTGCGCGGCAGGGTCGAGACCGGTGTGCTGGCCCAGTCGTTGTATGCCGTCGACGCCAGCAACTACCGGGTCGTGCCGCAGGCGGTCGTGGTCCCCGTCGACGAGCAGGATCTGGTCACCGCCCTGCAGGTATGCCGGCAGGCCGGCGCCCCGACCGTGCTTCGCTCCGGGGGCACCAGCATGGCCGGAAACGCCATCGGCGGGGTCGTCATCGACGTGTCGCGGCACCTGAACGCCATCATCGACGTGGACCCGGTGGCGCGCACCGCAACAGTGCAACCCGGGGTCGTGCTGAGCGACCTGATGGCCGCGGCCCGGCGGCACGGGCTGACCTTCGGCGCCGACCCGTCGTCGGCCAGCCGGGCCACCCTCGGCGGCATGATCGCCAACAACGCGTGCGGGGCGCACTCGCTGGCCTGGGGAACGACGTCGGACAACGTCCTGGCCCTGGACGTGATCACCGGGGACGGGCGGCGCCTGACCCTGACCTCGCCGGGACAGTCGGGGATCACCGCTGCACACCGCGGTGGCCCCGAGGCCGAACTCCTGGCGCGGTTGGCCGGCATCGGCCGGGAGCACGAGCGGCTGATCGCTCGCCGGTTCGGCACCTTCTCCCGGCAGATCAGCGGATATGCGCTGCAGCACCTCATCGCTGATGCCGGGGTCGACGCGGCCCGGCTGCTCTGCGGCAGCGAGGGCACCCTGGCGACAACCCTGCAGGCCACCGTGCGCCTGGTCGAGCTCCCACGGGCCACCGTATTGTTGGCCCTCGGATTCCCCGATGCCCCCACGGCCGCCGACTCGGTGCCGATCGTGCTGCCGCACCAGCCGCTGACCATGGAGTCGATCAACGCCACCCTGGTCGACCGTCTGCCGCACGACGTGCGCCGGGCCGCGACGACGGCCGGGCTACCACCCGGACGGGTGTGGCTGCTCGTCGAAGTCGCCGGGGAGTCCACCGAAGGGGCCAGCACCATCGCCGCCCGGATCGCCGAGCAGGTGCGCGACGGCATACCGGGGGCCAGCGCAGCTGTGGTGACCGACCCGGGCG
>JBASAZ010000020.1:0-2283 GCA_049650845.1 Ornithinimicrobium sp. | reverse complement strand
CGAAGGTCGCGGCCGGCTCGAGCGTCGTGGGTGGTGGTCATGGGGTGTCCTCCAGAGCAAGCGGTGGGCTGGTTTCAAGGGCGGGGCGCAGCATTTCGATGACTTCGGCGGTCACGGTCTCCGCGCTGCTGCCGGGCGGGCGGTGTGTGACCCACTGGTCGGCGGCGGCGCGCACGAAGCCGACGATGCCGTGGCCCCAGGTCACCGCCGGGGCGGGATCTCGGCCAAGACGCCTCAGGTGGGCGCCCAGGATCTGGGCCAGCCGGTCACCGATCCGCCCGGTCAGCGTCAGCACGGGGTCGCCGGCACCGGCGTGCGCGCTCGAGCCGGTCTCCAACAAGGGTCGGGACACGACGAAGCGATAGATCTCGGGGTCACGCTGGACCAGTTCGAGGTAGGCCGACACCATCGCGGTGATCAAGCCGGTCACGTCCGCAGGGGATCCGTCCGGCCCGCAGCCGGACTTGTCGGCGACGGCCCCGAGGTCGGTGAGCACTCGCGCATCGACGGCTTCGACGACTCCCAGGTACACCCCGTTGCGATCGCCGAAGTGACGATAGAGCACCGGTTTGCTGGTCCCCGCCTGAGCGGCGATGTCGTCCATGCCGACGCCGGGACCGTGCTCGCGGATGGCGCGCAGGGTGTGCTCGACCAGCTCTCGTCGGCGGGTGGCGCGGTGGGCCTCCCAGCGGGCGTCCCGACCATCACGAGGCTGGGCGTGCTCATCCGGCTGGATCGTCATGCCGTGAATAGTACCGAGTACTCCGCGTACCTGCTACGGTCGGTATCAGATATTTGCCGAGTCGTAACCTTCCACCGTGCATACCACCAGGAGTGAGTAGATGTCTTCGAGCCCCCAGGCCAGTGACCACGCACCCAGCCTGCCGCGCGTCCCGGTCATCGTCGGCGGTAACCGGATCCCGTTCGGCAAGGCCGGCGGGGGATATGCCGCCGCCTCGAATCAGGACATGCTCACCGCCGCGCTGGATGGCCTGGTCGCGCGGTTCGGCTTGGCCGGTGAGCGACTGGGCGAAGTCGCGGCGGGTGCCGTGCTGAAACACGCCAAGGATTTCAACCTGACCCGAGAGGCGGTCCTCGGTTCTGCGCTGGCCCCGAGCACGCCGGCATACGATCTGCAGCAAGCCTGCGGGACCGGGCTGGAAACCGTGATCCAGGTGGCGAACAAGGTCGCGCTGGGGCAGATCGATGCGGGCATCGCCGGGGGAGTCGATAGCGCCAGCGATGCGCCCATCGCGGTCAGCGACGGCCTGCGGGCGGCACTGCTCAAGGCATCCCGTGCCAAGACCCTCCCGCAACGGATCAGCGCCTTGGCGGGCATCCGCCCTCGGGACTTCAGCCCGCAAACCCCGCGCAACTCCGAGGCCCGCACCGGGCTCTCGATGGGCGAACACCAGGCGATGACCGCCAAGACGTGGGGCATCACCCGCGAGGCCCAAGACGCGCTCGCCGCCGCCAGCCATCACAACCTCGCCGCAGCCTGGGAGTCCGGCTTCTTCGACGACCTGGCCACTCCGTATCTGCGGATGACCCGTGACCAGGGTTTGCGCCCGGACACCTCCGCGCAGGCATTGGCCAAGCTCAAGCCGGTCTTCGGCAAGGGTGACGGCGCGACGATGACGGCCGGCAACTCGACCCCACTCTCCGATGGGGCGGCCCTGGTGCTCGTCGCCGACCAGGAGTGGGCCCGCGCGCGCCACCTGCCCGTGCTGGCGCGCATCGTCGACGCGGAGACGGCGGCCGTGGACTACGTGTCGGGCGAGGAGGGGTTGCTGATGGCCCCGGCCTATGCCGTCTCCCGCCTGCTCGACCGCCAGGGCCTAGCCCTGCAGGACTTCGCGGAATACGAGATCCACGAGGCGTTCGCCTCCACAGTGTTGGCCACGCTGGCCGCGTGGGAGAGCGAAGAGTTCTGCACGCAGCAGCTCGGTCGCGAGCATGCACTCGGCAGCATCGACCGGACCACGCTCAACATTCACGGCTCCTCGTTGGCGACCGGACACCCGTTTGCTGCTACGGGAGGGCGGATCGTAGCTACGCTGGCCAAGAGCCTCGCTCAGCGGGGTAGCGGGTCGCGCGGTCTCGTGTCGATCTGCGCCGCAGGTGGTCAAGGAGTCGTCGCAATCCTGGAGGCAGTCTGATGGCAGATCTCTACACCTCGCTGATCCGCAACCCGGTCGGGCGGGCAGTCACCAAGCAACTCGGTATGCCGCAGCCGGTGACCCTGCGTCGCGGCGCTCAGATGCCGTCGGGCGACATCGTGCT
>JBASAZ010000019.1:0-3757 GCA_049650845.1 Ornithinimicrobium sp. | reverse complement strand
AATGGTTTACATCTGATCCAATGAAACGGCGGACTCCGTGAGCAAAGCCAGCCAAGAGACTTCCTCCGGCGATGACTACATGGAGCACCGGCAACTCAAAGCCGGTGCCGCGGGGTGGGTGCTACTGGCTGGCTTAGGGGTCAGCTACGTCATCTCCGGCGACTTCGCCGGGTGGAACGTCGGGATTTCAGAGGGCGGTTGGGGCGGTCTGCTGATCGCGACGGTCCTGATGGGCCTCATGTACACCTGCATGGTCTTCGGCCTCGCCGAGATGGCCTCGACCCTGCCCACCGCTGGAGCAGGTTATGGCTTCGCACGGCGCGCCCTCGGTCCGCTCGGCGGGTACGCCACCGGTGTTGCGGTGCTCATCGAGTATGCCGTCGCACCCGCCGCCATCGCCGTCTTCATCGGCGGTTACATCGAGGCTCTCGGCTTGTTCGGCATCACCAACGGGTGGTGGATCTACCTGGTCATGTACGCCATCTTTGTCGGCGTGCACCTGTATGGCGTCGGTGAGGCACTCAAGGTGATGTTCGCCATCACGGCGGTCGCCGTGCTGGCCCTGATCGCCACCGTTATTGGTCTGATCCCCCAGTTCGACGCCGCCAACCTCACCGACATCGACCCCGACGGCTCGGCGATGTCCAGTGCCTTGCTGCCCTTCGGCATCACCGGTGTCCTCGCGGCCTTCGTCTACGGCATCTGGTTCTTCCTCGCCGTCGAGGGCGTGCCGCTCGCCGCCGAGGAGACCACCGACCCCAAGAAAGACATGCCCAAGGGCATCATCGTTGCGATGATGATCCTGCTCGTGACGGCAGCCTTGATGTTGGTCCTGGTTCCCGGCGCGGGCGGAGCTCAGGCGATCGGCCAGTCCGACAACCCGTTGCCGGAGGCACTGCGTACGGCATACGGCGACAACTCTGCGTTGGCCAACTTCGTGAACTACGCCGGACTCGCCGGCTTGATCGCCAGTTTCTTCTCGATCATCTACGGCTACTCACGGCAGCTGTTTGCGCTGTCGCGCGCGGGCTACCTGCCCCGCATCCTGTCGCAGACCGGAGGCCGCAAAACCCCCTACATCGCCCTGATCGTGCCTGGCACCATCGGCTTCTTGCTCGCCTCGATCCTGCAAGACGGCGGCTTGTTGATCAACATCGCCGTCTTCGGCGCGGCCGTCTCCTACGTGCTACTCAACCTGTCGCACATCATGCTGCGCCGCAACGAGCCGGACCTGGAACGCGGCTACCGCACTCCCGGCGGGGTGGCCACCACCGGCGTCGCGCTGGTCCTGAGCATCGTCGCGGTCATCGCCACCTTCTTTGTCGACCCCCGCGCTGCCGGCATCACCGCGGCGGTCTTCGTGGCCTTCCTCGCCTACTTCCAGTTCTATAGTCGCCACCACGTGGTGGGTAATGCTCCGGAGGAGGAGTTCTCGAGCATCGACGAGGCCGAATCCGATCTTCGCTGAGCCCCACCTCACTGCCCTCACCGGCACGACCCCAACCTCAGGAGCCTCTATGTCCGAACCCGGCACCCATCCTCGCAACCCGCGCATGCTGTCCGTGGAGCAACTCCGCGCAGCCGTGGAGGCGGGCGAGATCGAGACGGTCATCGTCGCGTTCACCGACATGCAAGGCCGGCTGCAGGGCAAGTACCTCCACGCCGCCTACTTCGTCGAGCATGCCTTGGCGGACGGCATCGAAGGCTGCAACTACCTGTTGGCCGTCGACACCGAGATGAACACGGTCGATGGTTACGCCCTGACCTCGTGGGAGGCGGGTTACGGCGACATGGAGTTCGACCTCGATCTGGACACGCTGCGCCGGGTCCCGTGGCTGGAAAAGACGGCAATGGTGCAGTGCGACCTCACTCAAACCGACGGCTCACCCGTGCCGATGTCACCGCGGTCGATGCTCGCTGCGCAGATCGACAAGGCCGCCGAGCAGGGGTGGAAGGCCGTGGCCGGGACCGAGCTGGAGTTCGTGGTCTTTCGCGACAGCTACGAGGAGGCTGCCAACCGCAACTACCAGAACCTGACGCCGGCCAACCAGTACAACGTCGACTACTCGATCATGGGCTCCGGGCGGGTCGAGCCCCTGCTCAGCAGGATCCGCAGCGACATGTATGCCGCGGGCATGGTGGTCGAGTCGGCCAAGGGTGAGTGCAACTTCGGTCAGCACGAGATCGGTTTCCTCTTCGACGACGTCTTGACCACCGCCGACAACCACTCGGTATACAAGACCGGCGCCAAGATGATCGCCTCATCGATGGACTACTCACTGACCTTCATGGCCAAGCCCAACGCCCGGGACGGCAGCTCGTGTCATATCCACCTCTCGCTGCGCGGCCTGGACGATGAGGTCGTCTTCTGGGACAACGAGGGCGGCGGCAAGGGCCGGCGGTCGAAGCTGTACGACCACTTCATCGCTGGGCTACTGACCACGATGCGCGAGTTCACCCTGTTCTACGCGCCCAACATCAACTCCTACAAGCGTTTCGCGCTCGGTTCGTTTGCGCCGACGGCCGTGGCCTGGGGCATGGACAACCGCAGCTGCTCGGTGCGCCTGGTCGGTGATGGGCCCAGCGCTCGGCTGGAGAACCGACTGCCCGGCGGCGACGCCAATCCCTACTTGGCGCTGGCCGCGATGATGGCCGGGGGCCTGTACGGCATAGAGAAGAAGCTGAAGCTACCCCCGGCGACCGAGGGCAACGCCTACACCTCCGACGCCAAGCAGGTGCCGCGCACGTTGCGGGAGGCCCGCGATCTGTTCGCGAACTCGGAGATCGCCCGCGAGATCTTCGGCCAGGAAGTGGTTGACCACTACGTCAACTACGCCGACGTCGAGCTGCACGCCTTCGACGCGGCCGTGACCGACTGGGAGCTGCGCCGCGGCTTCGAGCGCCTGTGAGCGCCGCGGAGGTCCTCAACCCGGCGACTGAAGAGGTCATCGCCACCGTGGAGCTGCACGACGAAGCCTCCACCGATAGGGCGATCGACCGGTCCGTGCGAGCGCAACGTCAGTGGCGCACCGTCTCGGCGGCCGACCGATCCCGCCTGCTGCGACGATTCGCCGACGTGGTCGATGGCCACGTCGAAGAGCTCGCACAGCTCGAGGTCCGCAACGCCGGACACACGATCGGCAATGCGCGCTGGGAGGCAACGAACGTCGCCAACGTGCTCCACTACTACGCTGGCGCCCCCGAGCGCCATCTTGGCCAGCAGATTCCGGTCGCGGGCGGGATGGTGAGCACCTTCCATGAGCCGATCGGGGTCGTCGGCGTCATTGTGCCGTGGAACTTCCCGATGCCCATTGCCGGGTGGGCGCTCGGCCCGGCCCTGGCCGCTGGCAACAGCGTCGTTCTCAAGCCCGCCGAGCTCACCCCGCTGACGGCGATCCGGCTCGGCGAGCTGGCCCTGGAGGCGGGCATCCCCGAGGGCGTGGTGCAGGTGCTGCCGGGCAAGGGATCAGTCGTAGGAGCTCGTTTCGTCACTCACCCGGACGTGCGCAAGGTGGTGTTCACCGGGTCTACGGAAGTCGGTCGCTCGATCATGGCCGGCTGCGCAGAACAGGTGAAGCGCGTCACCCTGGAGCTCGGGGGCAAGAACGCCAACATTGTCTTCGCGGACGCGGACCTTGCGGCGGCCGCTGCCGCGGCCCCCGACGGCGCTTTCGACAACGCGGGTCAAGATTGCTGCGCTCGCTCCCGCCTGTTGGTCCAGGCGGACGTCCTGGACGATTTCACCGCCGAGCTGGTG